>JAHHRP010000128.1 GCA_020025735.1 Evtepia sp. | reverse complement strand
GTATTGTAGTGATTACAAAAGTATGGGAATGCACTTCACCTATGATGGTGCAAAAGTCTGGATACAATATTTAAAAACACATATACCGCAAGATCTGTTGTGATCTAAGGAAAAATCCATACGATCGGTTTTTGTCTTTCGCAGAAGAAAGCTCTTTTGGTAGAGGTTTGTTTGCAGAGAATTCAAGGTATGGGGGATCGGACTGTTGTTCAAAGTTGTTTGGAATGGGAAAGATATCCTCCCCAAATACGCAATCGGCATTGAGGATGGAGCAGCTATGCTTCCAGAGAAACCACTTGACGGTATTTAACGGAGTAACAAACCAATAAAGGACTGTGATAGGATTTTACACCCAGCCACAGCATTCCTTACAGTGTAGCACAAGCCCTTGGAGAGGGGCTCTAAAAACTACTACGCTAGAATACAAGGAGTTTACTTATGCGTGCAAAGGCAATTATTCTGTTGTCCATGTTTCTGTTAAGTATTCTTGCTGCTGGCTGTTCGCCTGCGCAGGAGCCTACACAGGAGGAAGAAAAAAACGTAACGGTCAATGGAGAAAAAAGCCAACCGGAAGTGCCCCCAGAGCCTCCGGAATTTGAGCCGGTGGTCCCAGCTTCCGCCCCGGTGGACCCTCAGTGGTTTTCCAATGTAGCATTCGTGGGGGATTCGGTGTCGGTGATGCTGGAAAACTACAACGCCAGCACCAGTGCGCTCAGCACGCCAGCGTTCTTTTGCTCAGTGAGTTTGAGTCAGACCAATGCATTGTCCTATCAGGCAGGCAATAGCCATTTGCCAGAGTATCCCAAAGGATCTGGAAAGCACCCAAAAGTAGAGGACGGGATCGCCGCAGCAGGGGCAAAGAAAGTTTATCTGATGCTGGGGATGAATTGTATCTCGGGAGGTGTTGACAGAGCAAGTCAGGATTTGGTAAAATTAACAGATAAGATTTTAGAGAAATCTCCTGATACTGCAATTTTGATCCAGTCAGTTACACCGATGACAGTCTCCAGCCCGCGGACGGACGATGTGTTGAATAATACGACCATCCAGGCATTCAACGAGAAGATGAAAGAAATCTGTAAAGAACGGAAATGGTATTTCATTGATGTTGCTGAAGCGGTTGCTGATGAGCAGGGCTATCTGCGGGATGATTTCAGCGGTGATAAGCCAATGGGCATTCATTTCAATTACAACGGTGCCAAGGCATGGGCAGACTATCTGCTGACGCATGTGCCTGACGCACTGAAGTAAGATATTATGTTTTAGAGGAGAATGAGGAAGTATGAAACGATTCAAAGCGCTTTCCGCAGTTTTGATGACGCTGACCGTGTTGTTGACCCTGGCAGCCTGTGGCGGAGAGGAGCAAAACACTCCGCCAGAAACAAAAACACCCGATTCCAGCCAGACCCAGCAGGGTAACGGGGAGATGACTGGCGCTGTGGACCTGAATGCCCTGCGGGAGAAGATGATTGCTGACAGCAGTTTGACGGATGTGCTGCCTGTTGAGACCGCTGCCTTGGAGAATATCTATGGTATTAAAGCGGATCAAGTAAAGAATTCAGCCAGCTTTAATGCATCCTCTGGCGCAGCTTTTCCCCAGGAGATTGTCATGATTGAGGCTGTTGATGAGGCTGCTGCTTCTGAGATCGCACAGAAGCTTGAAGGGCGTTTGGCAACCATTGCCGAGCAAGCTGCTTCCTATGAGCCCGACAGCAAAGCGCTGGCTGAGAAATGCAAGGTTGTGACTAAAGGCGTTTATGTTGGGCTGTTCTTCTCTAGCCATTATGATGCCATGGTTTCTGCATTCCAAGCTGCCGTGTGATTTGCCCAAACCAAGAGAATAAGCGACCTGCCGGGCAATCGCGATGACTGCCCGGCAGTATTTTTGGAGAAAGATCTATGGTTTTTTCAAGTCTACCCTTCCTATTCTTATTTTTGACAGTAGTGCTGCTGGTCAGCCACATCCTGCCGTTTCGGTTTCGTAACTTCTTTCTGCTTTTGGCCAACCTGGTCTTTTATGCCTATGGGGAGCCAGTCTATGTGATCATTATGATCGGCTCTATTCTGGTGAATTTTTTTGCTGGTTTGCTGATGGACAAGCAAACAACCCAGGGCCGCCGCCGTGCAGTTCTTGTGGTTGGAATTGTACTCAACTTAGCTGCACTGGGTGTGTTTAAGTATGCGGGGCTGTTTGTGGATACTTTGCGGGAGATACCAGCGTTTACCGCGCTGCCAGCGGTGGAGATTGCCCTGCCAATTGGGATCTCCTTCTACACCTTTCAAGCTGTCTCATACCTCATTGATGTCTACTGGGATGACTGCGCGGCATCTCATAATTTTGTGAATTTTGCCTGCTATATCTCTCTGTTTCCCCAGCTCATTGCCGGTCCCATCGTTCGTTACCGGGATGTGAACGATCAGCTGGTTTCTCGAAAAGAGACAACCACTCTGTTCAATTCCGGGGTGCGGTTGTTTGTGGTGGGCATGGCCAAGAAGGTTCTCCTGGCAAACCAATTTGGAATGCTCTGGAATGCGATGTCCGCAGATCCTGTGGCTGCCGGGGCGATTGGTGCTTGGGCGGGGGCCTGCGCCTATACATTGCAGATCTATTTTGACTTTGCTGGATATTCTGACATGGCCCGAGGGCTGGGGCGGATGCTGGGCTTTGAGTTCTGTATCAACTTCAACTATCCCTATATTTCTAAGAGTGTTACTGAGTTTTGGCGGCGGTGGCACATCTCGCTGTCCACTTGGTTCCGGGACTATGTGTATATCCCCTTGGGAGGAAACCGTTGTGGTGAGCTGCGTCAGTGTGTGAATATTTTGTTGGTTTGGGCGCTGACAGGATTCTGGCATGGGGCAGGATGGAACTTCCTGTTCTGGGGGTTCTACTATGGTGTGCTGCTGCTGATAGAAAAGTTGGTGTTGGGGAAATACATTCGCCGGCTGCCTGCGATCTTCCAACATCTCTATGCGATGGTCATTGTCATCATCGGATGGGTTTTCTTTGCCTCCCCAGACCTGTCTACGGCGTTGGCTTATTTGAAGGTGATGTTCTCCTTCTCCCCAGGTACGATGGGTGGCCTGTCCTTGGTAATGCCTTGGTTGGGGATGGCTGCCATCGGAGTGGTGAGTGCTACGCCCCTAGCCAAAAATCTGTGGGAGCGTTTCCAGCACAGCAAGGTCATGCCTTTGGTAGAAAGCCTATTGTCTCTGGCAGCTCTGCTGCTATGCACAGCCAGCCTGGTCAGTGACAGCTATAATCCCTTCCTGTATTTCCGCTTCTGAGAGGGGGAGTCTATGATGAAAAAATTGTATGCATTCCTACCATCTTTTGTTTTCCTGGCCTTTCTGGGGATGATGGCACTGCTGTTGATTTTCTCCCCGGTAAAGGATCGTTCAGAGAATGAAAAGCGTGTTCTCGCCGGTCGACCAGAGGTATCTGCTGCTGCTATTTTGGCCGGGGATACCCAAGAAGAATTGGAAAAGTTTACGGCAGATCAAATTCCTGGCCGAGATTTTTTCGTGGGGGTGAATGCCTATTGGAATTTGCTCACAGGACGGAACGCAGCCCAGGAAATCTATCACTGTGAGGAAGGATTCCTAATCAATGCCCCCAAGAAGGGCAGTGAAAAAATTTTCACGGATAATATCACCCGCTTTGACCAGTTTGCTGCTAAACTGGGGTTACCTGCGGACTTGGTTATGGTGCCTTCTACCGGTTATCTGATGGAAGAGGTGCTGCCTGCCTTTCACGAGTCTTATGAGGATGATGCGCTATACCGTTTGGCTGGGGATATGTTGCACCATACTCGTCTGGTGGATGTGCGGCAGGCATTGAAGGCAGGCGTTGGGAGTGGTCAGGTTTGTTACCGCACCGATCACCACTTGACCTCCTATGGCAATTACCTGCTCTATCAGGCGTATCAGAAAGCCAATGGGGCATCGTATCTCCCACAGGAAGCCTATCAGGTGACAAGCTATGATGGTTTCTACGGCACAGCTTGGTCGGGAAGCGGGTACTGGCTCACCAAGCCAGATACGATTGAAGTGTGGGACAGCGGTTTGAAACCTATCGTCAGTATCCGGGATGGCGGGGCCGAACCAAAGATTTCCAATGATTTATTCTATCTTTCTCATTTGAAGGAAATGGATAAGTACCCTGTTTTTCTGGATGGGAACCACAGCTTGGTGACGATTTATAACCCTGAAGCCAAAGGAGGGACATTGCTGCTGATTCGGGATTCCTATGGCCACTGTTTGAGTCCTTTTCTGGCCTCAGATTACCAAAACATCTATTTGG
>JAHHRP010000127.1 GCA_020025735.1 Evtepia sp. | reverse complement strand
CATAAAGTCCCAATGGGAACCATCAGATCTTCCCGAGTGACAATCACAATTTCATCCACTTGCGGCGATGCCTGAAAAGGAGCCAAAGTATACAGAAGCAGCGGTTGCCCTCCCATGGGTGTAAGCACCTTGTCGATTCCCTCCATCCGGGTGGCACGCCCAGCTGCTACAATCACCGCCGCACAGGAGCTGCGCGCTGACGCATTCGCCTTTCGATGAAGGTGAAATAGTTTCTTCAAAAACGCCATCCTGTCCTCCTTCCTCTTGTTAAAAAAGGAGCCAGCAGGCTCCTATCATGTGCATCTATATTTCCATGCTATGAATTTGCGCCTCATTCCATACGAACTGGCACGTCTGCCTGCCAGCAAGCTGACCCAAGTTCGCCTTTGCCATTTGATGTTGTCTACAACGTCGCTTTATCCAGATAACATTTTATTTATTATATCGTCATTTCTCACTGCTTGCAAGAAATTTCCCGTCAATTCCTTGCGCCATACCAAAAACAAACGGTGTCAGATCATCTGACACCGTTTGTAATGATGCGGGCGCACTTCTAAAATTATTCTTCTCTCATCCGAGCAAAGCACTCGCTGCAATAAACGGGACGATCGGACTTCGGCTCGAAAGGAACCCGTGCTTCTCCACCGCAAGAAGCGCATACTGCGGTAAAATACTCTCTGGGACCACGGGAAGCGGCCTTGCGGGCATCTCGGCAAGCCTTACAACGCTGGGGTTCATTCTGGAAGCCGCGCTCAGCATAGAATTCCTGCTCTCCTGCGGAGAACACAAACTCATTACCACACTCTTTGCAAACTAACGTCTTGTCTTCGTACATGCTGTAACCCTCTCTTTGACTTTATGACCCAGTTTTCCTTGGGCCGGATAAAATATGCGATCAGCTTTCGCTGTATTCGCCGCGGGATAAATACTGTGCGATCTTCCGACGGACTCGTTGCACAGCATTGTCCACTGACTTGGTGGACCGGTGTACCTCTTCAGCAATCTCGGCATAGGACAGGCCGTTGAGATAATACGCCAAGACCTTGGCTTCCAGCCTGGTTAGACCTTTACGGATCGCCTCCTCCAGCGCGCTGAGATTTTCCTCGTGGATAACGACATCCTCCGGGTTTCTGTGCTGATGATATGCCATGCCGAAGGAAGTAAAATCCTGGTTAGCCAAAAAGAGGGATGGGTCGAGAGAGACGGAGTCATTTAAGGGAGTATGTTTTCCAGCAGCGGCGGCACGCACAACGGAGATGATCCGTCGACGAACACACAGTTCTGCAAAGGTACGGAAGCTGGCACCTCGCTGAGGCCGAAACTCTCGGATTGCTGAGAGCAGACCCAACATCCCTTCCTGGATTAAGTCCTCGCTGTCTCCCCCGGCCAAAAAGAATGGGCGAGCGCAAACACGTACCAAGCGGGTGTAGCGAAGCACAAGGGTCTCCTCGGCAGCACGGTCGCCGGAGGCGGCCTGTGCACATAGACTTTCGTCTGTGGTATCACTGTTTTTTTCATATTCAATATTCATATAATTTCATTATTAGTATAATGTATCCAGAAGGAATTGTCAAGGAAATTATCAACTTAATGATAAATGAAAAAGATTCTCACTTATTTTTTGTGTATTTTCCACTGCACCGTTCTCCCTCTATCAACCCTTTCTCACAACCGAAGTTGTTCCTGCCCTTGGAATGGCAGCCCAAGATGTTCATAGGCCAGGCGGGTAGCGCAGCGCCCTCTGGGTGTGCGGGTGAGAAAGCCCATCTGCATCAAATAAGGCTCATAGACATCCTCCAGCGTAACTGCCTCTTCACCTACCGTAGCTGCTAACGTCTCCAGTCCCACCGGTCCGCCGCCGTAATGGGAAATGATACTATGTAACATCCGTCTGTCCACAGCATCCAAACCAAGGTGATCTACCTCTAGCGCCGTTAGGGCCTGATCTGCCACAGCCTGGGTAATGACCCCTCCCGCCCGTACTTGAGCAAAATCTCGCACCCGACGCAGCAGTCGGTTCGCGATCCGTGGGGTTCCCCGGGCACGTCTAGCGATTTCTGCCGCACCCGCTTCCTCAATGGGTACGTTGAGGATTCCTGCACTGCGGGTGACGATGTTTCCCAACTCCTCTGGGGTATATAACTCCAGACGCAGCAGCACACCGAATCGGTCACGGAGAGGTGCAGACAACTGACCTGCCCGGGTGGTGGCCCCAATGAGAGTAAACCGAGGCAAATCTAGCCGGATGGAATTTGCCGAAGGTCCTTTGCCAATGATAATATCAATGGCAAAGTCCTCCATGGCTGGATATAGAATTTCTTCCACCGCTCGGTTCAGACGATGAATTTCATCTACAAAAAGAATGTCATTCTCATTCAAGTTCGTCAGCAGCGCTGCCAGATCCCCAGGCTTCTCAATGGCGGGACCAGAGGTCACCCGAATATTTACCTCCATCTCGTTGGCAATAATCCCTGACAGTGTGGTCTTCCCCAGCCCTGGGGGGCCGTGCAGCAGCACATGATCCAGTGGCTCCTGACGCATCTTCGCTGCGTCGATAAAAACCGACAGGTTTTCTTTGGCCTTCTCCTGGCCAATATACTCACTCAGCCGTTTGGGGCGCAAAGACCCCTCTCCCTCATCTTCCCCCAGCAGAGTGGAACTCACCAACGGTGTCTGGCTCTCTTCCTGAGAAAAATCAATGCTCATGGCGCTCCCCCTCTCACTTCACCATCTTCCGCAAGGCTTGCCGGATGATTTCCTCCAATGCCAAGTTTTCAAGATCTATCCCTTTCAGGGCTGCCGTAATCTCCACTGGCTGATAGCCCAGAACTGCCAGCGCAGCAGTCGCCTCAGATGTCTTGTCTTGGGGAATCACTGTGATCCCTGTTCCGCCATAGTTCTCTTCCGCCATAGGCAGCTGCCCCTTAGCCAACTTATCCTTCAGCTCCAAAATGATCCGCTGGGCAATCTTTTTTCCAATCCCCTGCGCTACCATCAAAGCTTTTTCATTTCCTGTAATGATCGCCGTAGCCAATCCTTCCGGTGTCGTTGCCGACAGAATAGACAGCGCAGCCTTAGGGCCAACACCAGAAATCCCAATGAGCATTTGGAAACAGCTTCGTTCGTTCTCTGTGGCAAATCCATAAAGCTCCATGGCATCTTCCCGGACATTCAAATGCGTATACAAGATGCCCTCCTGTCCTGCTTGCAGGCTGGAAAGGGTATAACTTGTGGTGCGACAGGCATATCCCACCCCGCCGCAATCAATGACCGCCAGATTGGGCGCCAGATGAGCCACCCTACCTTTCACATAATAAAACATGGGACGTACTCCTTCCTGTCACGGCTGAAGCAGCCGAGAGGTATGAGACCGCGCATGGCATAACGCAATGGCCACTGCATCTGCTGCGTCATCAGGCTTTGGGACTGCCGTCAAACGCAGCAGTCGCCGGGTCATATCCATCACCTGCCGCTTCTCTGCCTTGCCATAGCCCACCACAGCCTGCTTGACTTGGGAAGGGGTATACTCAAAAATCGACACCCCCAACTTTGCCGCTGTCATGAGAATCACACCTCGCGCCTGGGCTACCCCGATTCCAGTGGTCACATTGGTGTTAAAAAACAGTTCCTCAATGGCCATAACCTCAGGAGAAAACGTGTGGATGAGCGTCTCCAGATCCTCTTGGATTTGAACGAGTCGTTGGGGCATAGGCTCTCCCGCACGGGTATTGATTGCCCCACAGCGGAGCAGCTGCGCTCGTCCACCTACGGCCTCCAAAATCCCGAATCCAACAATAGCATATCCAGGGTCAATTCCAAGAATCTTCATCGGTACCTGCCCTTTCTTTTGTCGCATCTATCATAACATAGGACCCCAAGGATATGCAAGGTTGTCCTGTTCTTCCAAAAAAAGCTGCCGGCCGGGTCTCCGGTCGGCAGCTTACCGTACAACAAATCAATCCTTCAAGCGCTCTTCCAAGTTTTCCAGTTCCTGACGCAGTGCTTGGGGCAGCTTATCCCCAAATTGCGCGTAGAAATCCCGAATGGTTTCCGTCTCCGTGCGCCACAGTTCCCGGTCCACAGACAACAGCCCAGCCAAGACTTCCTGATCTACATCAATCCCTTCCAGGTTGATGTCTTCCACCTTGGGCAGATAGCCAATCTCCGTCTCCTGTGCGTCCACCTCGTCGAAGCAACGCTTGAGAATCCACTCTACCACTCGTAGGTTCTCTCCAAAGCCAGGCCAGATAAAGTCTCCTTTGTCATCGGTACGGAACCAGTTTACATTAAAGATTTTGGGAGGAT
>JAHHRP010000126.1 GCA_020025735.1 Evtepia sp. | reverse complement strand
GTAGAAATCTATATTTTATGGATCTGTTCCTACTTATATTCACAAAATCATCCCAAAGCATAGCTCTTCGGGGCAACCGTGTATCGTTACCATTCTTTGGCACAGGCCACCCCCAAAGCACCTTCTCCAACATGACAACAAATACTCAGCGGCAAGGAAATCAGTCCCACCGAATACTTTGGAAATGCTTTCTGCACTTCCCTCTGCCATAGTTCACCCAAAGACGGGTCTCCCCCAGAGTAGCCAGAAAAAATGGCCATCTTCATATTGGCAAAGCGGGTTGTCAGATCATGGCTCAGTGCGCTGATCAGCGCCTTTTTGGCATGGAGCATCCCTCGTACTTTCTTGTAGGCATCCAGTTTTCCTCCCTGGATCTGCAAGACAGGTTTAATTTGCAGCACCGCTGCCATTGCTGCCCCAGCCGCAGTCACCCGGCCACTTTTTTTCAAGTATTCCAGCGTATTCACCGCAATATAAATACTGGAAGCATCCTTCTCTCCTTCCAGAATTGCCTGGACTTCTTCCGCTGTCTTTCCCTGCCTCAGCAGAGTCTGCGCGTTGTAGATGGACTGGGCCAGCGTAACAGAAATTCGGTGGTCGTCCACTACCACCACCCGTCCGCCATACTCCTTAGACAACGCCTTTGCTGTTTGGCAAGAACCACTTAGCCCTGAGGTCATGGGAAAATGAAGAACTGCATCGTGGTTCTCCAACAAACCTTCCCACAGAGAAGTAATCTCTTCCGGGGCTGGCTGAGAGGTGCTGACCTCCAACCCTGCACTCATTTTTTGAAAAAATTCCTTAGGGGTACAGTCCTTTCCCTCCAGGTAGGTCTTTCCGCCGATAAAGAACGGCATAGGGATCAGATAAATCCCCATTTCCTGCGCTTCTCGGATTGAAATGCCACTGTTGGTATCTGTTACAATCGCTGTTTTCAAAGTACTTTCCCCTCAAATCCTAATATAGCTTTTTAAATTTATTGTATTGTGCTGGTATTATATCATACTTCCCTATCCCTGACAAGGTCACTTCCCTTCCCCAAAGCATCCCTTTCAGGTTTCCTGTTTTCTGTGTGTTTCTTTCTGTTTTCTCTTGACACAGAGAATTCTTTATGATATATTTTTGATATCATATAGAACAAGAGGGATTGAAATGAAGGAACGCATCCTATCCAATAAAAAACACGGCATGATCGTCCTGCTGCTTACCATTCTTCTGTACGCAGCCGCCATTGTCGGTACCATCTCATTCGCCCAGACAGAAACCATTGCTCCCATGGCTCTGTATCGTCTATCTGTCTTTGGGCTGGCTGCCCCTGCTAGGCCTAAAAGTGTTGGGTCCCCAGGAAGCCCTGGTACTCACCCTCTTTGGTAACTACATCGGCACCCTCAAAGGGGAAGGATTCTACTTCGTCAACCCTTTCTGCGTGGCTGTCAATCCCGCCGCCAAAACCCAACTCAGCCAAAGCGGAGATGTTGACGGGGGAAAAACCGCTAAAACTCTGTCTGCATTGGGCAGCAATCAGGCGCTGACCAAAGAAATCTTCTCCAAAAAACTCTCCCTAAAAATCATGACCCTGAGCAACTCTCGCCAGAAAATCAACGACTGCTTGGGCAACCCCATAGAGATCGGCATCGCCGTCACCTGGCGGGTGGCAGACACCGCCAAAGCCGTCTTTGATGTAGACAACGATAAGGAGTTCCTCTCCCTCCAGTGTGACAGCGCCCTGCGGAACATCGTCCGCCTATATCCTTACGACGTATCCCAAGGGGTGGACACCACTGGAGACGGCCATCCCGACGAGGGAAGCCTGCGCGGCTCCAGCGACACGGTGGCTACCCGCATCCGAGAAGAAATCCAGAGAAAAGTAACAGATGCCGGTTTGGAAATCCTCGAAGCCCGAATCACCCATCTGGCCTACGCCTCAGAAATCGCTGCTGCCATGCTCCAGCGTCAGCAGGCAGCCGCCATCATTGATGCTCGCAAGATGATTGTGGAGGGGGCCGTTGGTACCGTAGAAATGGCACTGGAACGGCTGAACCAAAACAATGTCATATCCCTCGATGAGGAGCGAAAAGCCGCTATGGTTTCCAACCTGTTGGTGGTTCTGTGCGGCAGCCGCGATGCCCAGCCTGTGGTAAATACCGGAAGTTTATATTAATTAAAAGGAAAAAGGAGACACTTATGGCTGCGGGTAAAAAGGATGCCAAAAAGCAAATTCCCCTTCGGCTTTCTACCAAACTATATGCTGCCATCGCTGCTTGGGCTGAGGATGACTTCCGGTCAGTCAATGGGCAGATCGAGTACCTACTGACCGAATGTGTCCGTCAACGAAAGAAAAACGGAAAATACGTCTCTGATGAGATCGACGTGCCGCCAGAGTTCGAAATCGACTAACCAGAAAGGAGGGGGCGACATGGACGTCCGCAAAAAGAAAAAGGTGGGGGTCTGGTTATCCGTACTGGCAGTATTAGTCCCTCTGATTATTCAGACCACCGGTATCCTTTGGGCCTGGGAAACGCTGGGGATGACGCCCTTATTCTTGACCTTAAGCATCCTGTTGCTGGCCATTGGAATCGGCGTGATCGCAGCCGCCTGGAAAAGAATTCATGAAATCAATGGAGGAGAAGAAGATGATCTTAGTCAATACTGATTACATCACTGGAAAAGAACTGGAAATGTTAGGATTGGTCAAAGGAAGCACCATTCAATCCAAGAACATTGGTCGGGACATCAGCCAGAGTTTTAAAACCCTCGTTGGCGGGGAACTGGGGTCCTACACCGACATGATGAATGAGGCTCGCGCCCTGGCAACCAAACGCATGGTAGCAGAAGCCGAATCTATGGACGCTGATGCCGTGGTGAATGTCCGTTATTCCTCTGCCGCCGTCATGCAGGGTGCCGCGGAAGTAATGGCCTACGGCACAGCAGTCAAATTCCGCTAAAAAATACCAAAATTTAAGCGGTCCGATCGAGAGAACTTGCTCCGATCGGACCGCTCTTTTTCCCCTTTAAAACAGCGAAATGATCCACAGAATCAAACCATAGATTGCACTGGCAGAAATCCCATATACCAGCACAGGCCCAGCTACGGTAAAAAGTTTCGCTCCCGTGCCCGTGACCAGGCCCTCATCCTTAAACTCCATGGCTGGCGCTGTCACGGCGTTGGCAAAGCCAGTAATGGGTACCAGCGTTCCTGCCCCGGCATGTTTGGCGATACGGTCAAAGACACCAATTCCCGTCAAAAGTGCCGTCAGGAAAATCAGCGTCACAGACACCGACAAACCCGCCATATCTCGGTCTAACCCAATCTTCTGATAGCCATCCAGCATGACTTGCCCAAGGACACAAATTCCACCACCCACAAGAAAAGCCCATACCATGTTCTTTCCCATCGGCGATGGCGCCGCCTTCTTCTGGACATAGGCATTGTACTCTTTGTTACTCAATTTGTTCAGATCCACACAATCACCTCACCGCCAGTATACCCCTAAAACGGAAAACCATACCCTTCCCTTCCGTGATTTTCCGCGCCAAGATGGAAAAAACGGGAAACCTCTTGACAAACTGGCGTAGTTCGCTATAATAATATAGCCTGTCTATCTGTGCAGGTAGATCCTTGCCGACAGTAGCTGCTGTCGGCCAAAAGTCCATAAGGAGGTGCAACAAACATGGCAAAGGTAAACGCAAACTACGAAGTGGTCTACATCATGGACCCCGCTCTGAGCGAGGACGCCATCGCCGCAATGATCGAGAAGTTCAAGACTCTGGTGGAAACCCAGGGTACCGTGAGCGCCGTCGATGAGTGGGGCAAACGCCGTCTGGCTTATCCCATCAATGACCTGAACGAGGGTTACTATGTCCTGATGACCTTCACTGCGTCCCCCGAACTCCCTGCTGAGCTGGACCGCGTGCTGAAGATCACCGAAGGCATCATGCGCTCCATGATTATCTGCAAGGACGAATAAGGGGGCCCTTCACTTGCTCAACAAGATCTTTTTACAGGGCCGGCTAGTGGCCGACCCGGAGTTGCGTCACACCCAGAACGGTGTGGCTGTGGCTTCCTTCCGCATCGCGGTAGACCGAGATTTCAAAGACCGGGAGACCGGTGAGCGAAAGGCCGATTTCATCAACATCGTCGCCTGGCGGCAGACTGCGGAGTTTGTCTCCCGCTTTCTTGCCAAAGGCCGACTGGTCATTGTAGAAGGAAAACTCCAAACCCGGGACTATACTGACCGGGACGGAAACCGTCGGTATGCCACAGAAGTGGTGGCTGACAACGTCTATTTCGGCGACTCTCGCCGAGATGGAGACGGCGGTGGTTATGCCCCTGCCCCCCAAGCCAGCCGCGGCAACTACGGCGCCCCTGCTGGCGGCAGTTATCCCCCGGCAGATGGCGGCTATGCCGCCGGACCGGCCGTAGATC
>JAHHRP010000125.1 GCA_020025735.1 Evtepia sp. | reverse complement strand
TCTTAGTACATAGCGCCGCTCATATCACCTGCGGGCATCCCGGCACCCGTGGCAGAGGGGGGCTGCAGGCGGTCACCCACCAGAGCCTCGGTGGTCAGCAACATCGCAGAGATGGAAGCAGCATTCTCCAGGGCAGAACGGGTAACCTTGGTAGGATCAACAATGCCGTTGGAGATCATATCGCAGTAAACCTCTTTATAAGCATCGAAGCCGTAACCTACCTGATCGCTGTCCTTCACTTTTTCCAGAATCACAGAGGAATCCAAGCCAGCGTTGGTTGCAATTTGACGCAGAGGCGCAGTCAAGGCACGGGCAACGATCTGCACGCCGGTCTTTTCATCGCCTTCCACGCTGTCTACCAGCTTTTCGATCTCAGGAATGGCATTGACATAGGCTGTACCGCCGCCGGCAACAATGCCCTCCTCCACCGCAGCGCGAGTGGCGTTCAGCGCATCCTCGATGCGGAGTTTCTTTTCCTTCATCTCGGTCTCAGTGGCAGCACCAACGCGGATCACAGCCACACCGCCAGCCAGACGAGCCAGACGCTCCTGAAGCTTCTCACGATCATACTCAGAGGTAGAACGCTCAAACTCATTGCGAATCATCTGGGTGCGCTCCTTAATGGCCTCGGGTGCCCCGCCGCCATCGACGATGATGGTGGTTTCCTTGCCAGCCTTCACCTGCCGTGCAGTACCCAGGTGGTCCATGGTAGCATCGTGCAGTTCCAGACCATAGTCACTGGAGAGAACGGTAGCGCCGGTGAGAATGGCAATATCTTGCAGCATTTCCTTGCGGCGATCACCGAATCCAGGTGCCTTGACACACAGCACATTCAGGGTGCCACGAAGCTTATTCACCAGCAAGGTGGACAGGGCCTCGCCCTCTACGTCCTCAGCCATGATGAGCAGCTTTTTCCCTGACTGAATGACCTGCTCCAGAACGGGGATAATCTCCTGAATGCTGCTGATCTTTTTATCTGTGAGGAGGATGAGAGGATCGTCCAGAACAGCCTCCATCTTCTCAGTATCGGTAACCATATAGGGAGAGAGGAAGCCGCGGTCAATCTGCATCCCTTCGACAACTTCGCTGTATGTCTCAGCGGTCTTAGATTCCTCAACGGTAATGACGCCGTCAGAACCTACCTTCTCCATCGCCTCTGCGATGAGGGAGCCGATCTTCTCATCCCCAGAAGAGACGGTGCCGACCCGTGCGATATCCTCACTGCCGTTCACAGGCTGGGAGTGCTTTTGAATGGCCTCCACAGCTGCCTTGGTTGCCTTCGCCATCCCCTTGTTCATCACAACGGGATTTGCACCTGCAACGAGATTCTTCAGTCCCTCGTGAATGATGGCCTGGGCCAGGAGGGTAGCCGTGGTGGTACCGTCGCCAGCAACATCGTTGGTCTTCGTGGAAACTTCCTTGACCATCTGGGCACCCATATTCTCAAAGGGGTCCTCCAGTTCGATCTCCTTGGCAATGGTCACGCCGTCATTGGTGACCAGGGGGGTGCCATAGGCTCTCCAAAGAACCACGTTGCGGCCCTTAGGACCAAGAGTAACCTTCACGGTATTTGCCAACTTGTCAACACCGCGTTCCAGTGCCTGACGGGCTTCTTCTCCATAACTAAGCATCTTTGCCATATTATATCTTCTCCTTTTCCGAAAAAGCGGTCAATGATCAGTCTTCCACAATGGCGACTACGTCGCTCTGCTTGACAATGGTCAGCTGCTCGCCATCGATCTTCACTTCCGTACCTGTGTATTTGCTGGTGATGACTTTATCCCCAGGTTTGAGGATCATTTCCACTGTCTTGCCATCTACCATACCGCCGGGACCAACTGCCACCACAAGGGACAGATCGGGCTTTTCTTTGGCGGCTGCGGTAAGGATGATGCCGCCTTTGGTCGTTTCTTCTGCTTCCAGGCGCTTAATGACAACGCGGTCAGCCAGAGGTTTCAATGTCATTTTGAGGTTCCTCCTTCGAGTCTATGTTCAAAATTGTTTTTTCGAGCTAACTTAGCACTCTTTTTATCTGAGTGCTAACACAAGTATTATAATACCTTCCTTGTGCCAATTCCGCAACATTGAAATTTCTGAAAAGAAGATTGAAATATCTTCATTTTTTGTGCAACTTTTCAAATCAATCCCATTCCCTGTTTTCAGGGCCGTTTACCATGCTTACTATTATATTGAAAAAGATCACATTTTATCATTCCGTTATAGAGTTTTCGCTTTTTGTCAGCAGTCCGACCAAAAGTCCGCTCAAATTCCGTGTGAGAAGAGAGAACACTATATCGCCAACCTTTTGGCAGTCCCATCATCACCCTGCCAAAATCTCGGTATAGTTCCTCAACTTCCTGCCGCTCCATCAGTCGCTCTCCATAAGGAGGATTGGTCACAATACGTCCATAAGGCTCCGTTCTTGAGAACGACCGGGCATCTGCCTGGGAAAAGCGGACCAGATCCTCTACGTCAGCCTTCACCGCATTCTCCTGTGCGATGCGTACCGCTGCCGGGTCAATATCACCACCCCATATGTCATATGTGCCATCGTACTCCAGATCCATGGCCTCCCCTGCCCCATCTACCCAGGTCTGAGACGGCAGCCAGGCCCACTTTTGTGCTGAGAACGTGCGGTTGAGGCCAGGTGCCCTATTTTTTGCGATAAGTGCTGCCTCAATGACAATGGTCCCAGAGCCGCAAAAGGGATCGCAAAAGGGATCACGTCCCCGGTATCCTGACAGCAGCACCAATGCAGCAGCCAAAGTCTCCCGCAGTGGTGCAGACACTCCTACCGCCCGGTAGCCCCGCTTATATAGACCAGGTCCGGTGGTGTCCAGCATCAAAGAAACCGCATCCTTCATAATCGAAAACTGAATCTGATAGACAGGCCCATCCTCTGGCAGCTTGTTTTTCCGATACACCTGTCCCAATCTGGTTGCCACAGCCTTTTTTACAATGG
The DNA here is from genome assembly GCA_020025735.1 of Evtepia sp. Taxonomy (GTDB): domain Bacteria; phylum Bacillota; class Clostridia; order Oscillospirales; family Oscillospiraceae; genus Evtepia. Next base: position 1,474 of record JAHHRP010000125.1, on the reverse strand, counting down.
ACTGGCAGGTCGGCACACTATGCAGAGCAGAATGCAAACTAAACCCTTTGACCGGGAAGGCACCACCATCAGGAATGACCTTCTCCCACGGCAATCCTTGTGTCCCTTGAAAAAGCGCCTCAAAGGTAGTGGCCGGGAAGGTTCCCATCAGCAGCAAGACCCGCTCCCCAGTACGCAGGCGAAGATTGAGCCGGGGAATGTCTTTGGCTGTTCCCTGGCAAAACACCCTTCCATTTTCTGCCCGGACATCCTCCATATCCATCCGGCGCAGCTCCTCTGCGGCAAGGCCCTCCACTCCCATCAGGGTTGGAATAACGAATGTCAATTTTTCCATCGGGCAGCTCCCCCTTCTCTCTTATAAGTCGTAAGCAGTATACCCGCTTTTCCCCTGTTTGGCAAACCTTTTCTTCTGCCTCTCCCTTTTTCTCTTCTTTTCTTGCAATCAGTCTGGCGATGTGGTATGCTTACTAAGATAGTAGATCATTAGAATTGCGATACCCGTCTGCCTGGATCAGTTCAGGCAACAACAAAATTTATTTGGAAAGCTGAGATGATGCGTCCCGTATGGACAGTACCTGTATAGCAATTATCGTAATCCTGATTATTTTAGTGGCGCTCTCTGCCTGGTGTTCTTCCACAGAGACCGCCTACTCCTCCGTCAACAAGGTCCGCCTGAAAAGCAAAGCTGATGATGGAAATCACCGTGCCAAAAAAGCCCTTGAGCTTCTGGAGCAGTATGATAAGCTTTTATCTTGTATCCTCATTGGCAACAACATCGTCAACCTCACCGCGGCAACACTGGGCACCGTCCTGTTTACCAAACTCTTTGGGCCGGTTTATGGTCCTGCCGCCTCTACTATCATTTTAACCATCGTAGTGCTGATTTTTGGCGAGATCACACCCAAAACCTTAGCCAACGATCAATCAGAGCGCTTTTGTATGCGGGCAGCTCCTGCGCTGCGCGTTTGTTTGGTGATTCTTACCCCTCTGCAATGGTTCTTTGGCCTGTTTCAAAAGGCTGCGATTAAACTTTTCCACTCCTCTGAGGACGAGGGCATCACAGAAGAAGAACTCATTACAATGGTGGAGGAGGCAGAAAACGAAGGCGGCTTGGAGCACCATGAGAGCGAACTGATTCGCGCGGCCATTGAATTCAATGACATGGAGGTAGAGGAAATTCTTACGCCCCGGGTGGATATCGTTGCTGCCCCGGACACCATTACCATGGAGGAGTTTGCTGTTCTCTTTGCAGAAAACGGATACTCTCGCATCCCTGTCTATCACGACTCCATCGACAACATCATCGGTCTGGTCCACGAGAAAGACTTTTTCTCTGCCCGATACCACAACCATACAGATGTCACCAGCCTTATCAGCAAAGTTTTCTACACCACCGGTTCAGCAAAAATTTCTGATTTGCTCCGTCTGCTCCAGTTGCGGAAAGCCCACATGGCTGTGGTCGTAGACGAATATG
>JAHHRP010000124.1 GCA_020025735.1 Evtepia sp. | reverse complement strand
GAAAGGAGGTCCCTCCCCCTGCTGGGTGCCCTGGTCAACAGCCCCCCAAGATTGCTGCATTGCAATGCAATGCTATTTGATTCGTTTCCCAGCACCCCTAAATGATTCTATTTTTGGAGGTGGATTTTTTATGACACATCCCATCAAGCAAGGAGTCGGTTGGCTTTCCGTCGTGTTGGGCATCTTGACTTTATCCATGCAGATCTATTTTCTGCCTGTCCTGCAAAACCTCACGTTTGTTGCCCAGGGAAGCACAGTGACAAACGCCATGGATTATATGAGTCAGCCAACCTGCATCCTGGCAATCGTTCTGTCCTTGGTGGCCATTGTCCTTGGAATCATTTTAATCAAAACTTCCTCTGGCCCCAACAAAACTGAGTAAAAACGCTCACTGGTATAAGGAGGTCCTGCACCATGAGAAAAATGTTTCTTCCCCTACTCTGTCTCCTCCCCTGCGCCCTACTTTGCAGCTGTACCAGCGCCCAGGGAGGAAACAACAGTACGCCCTCCACAGAAGAGGCCCAGTATCAAACCGTAGAACGAGATGGAAAGACTGCTGTCTTGCTGGAGGACGCTGTCCTGACCGACAGCTACGCTGCCCTCTCTGACGAGAACGGCCAGAGAACCTGGACCGACCTGTCCCAGGACACCCCCCTGAAAAAAGGAGACGTTGTCCTCATTCTCAAGGAGAATGAGACCACCGCGCAGGTGTACGTCCCCACTGGGGATGCCCCGGAAAGCTTATACGGCCAAGTGCCCGCCAAGGTGTTGTCACAAAATGAGGCAGATCTCCAAAAGGGAAATCTGGCCTCCGTCTCTGAGCAGATGACCTATGACACCATTGACGGCCAGGAGGCCGGGGTGTTCTCAGGCATGGTGGAGATTGTAAGCCGAGAGGCCGACTGGTTCCAGGTCCGCGCCCTTTCTGGCGGCGATCCCCAACTGGTTTGGGTCCCGGCAAGCAGCGTCTCCTTCAACCTGGACGCAACGGTCCACGACCGAGAACCCCAGTAATCCCCCGTCTCATCGGGAGTCTTACTCAGGAACAGAACCAAAAGGAGGTTCCCATGAAAAAATTCAGTTTTCTTCCCCCTACCCTGCTGGCTGTGGTGTTGGCTCTGGGCCTTGGTGCCCTTGCCCACAACATCAGCGGCGGAAAGCTGGCGGATGACTTCCAGCTGGTGTCTGCACATTCACAGACCTTCACCGATCAGGAGATTCAGGGCGCAGCGGATGCTGTAATCCGAAGTTTTAAAAACAACTTATCCGGGGCCACCATGACCGAACTGCGCTACGTGGACAGCAATGCCTCCGTGTCATCAGAAGACTGGGCCAAAGACTATGGTGCAGAGCAAGGTGTCTTCTTCTACTCCGACTTTACCACAGACGAGTTCTTTGCACCCCGAAATAACCTGAACCCAAACGACACCTATGAATATCACTGGTATGTTGTCCGCTCGGATGGCGGTAGTTGGAACGTCGTCAACAGCGGTCAAGGCTGATGCAAATTTTCCCCTTCCCCCGACGCATACGCGCCGGGGGTTTTCTCGTTCTGGACAACGTGTTCAGGATGGTGTATCCTTACCCTATCCAAGCAGAAAGGACCTTGCCTATGACGCCCTTCCCCTACTGTAAGTTAGAGATCTTCGTGCCTGCCTCCCATCTGGAGGCGGTCGCACAAACCCTTGGGCAGAAAGATGCAGGACACATCGGTCAGTATGATCACTGCCTCTCCTATTCCCCGGTGACCAGCCGCTGGCGGCCCCTGGGAGGAACTCACCCCTACCTTGGCTCCCCAGGCCAAATCAGCCAAGAGGAGGAATTCAAAATAGAAGTTACCTGTCCCACCGCCCAGGCCGCAGACACTGTGGCCGCCATCAAGGCCATTCACCCCTACGAGGAGCCGGTTATCAATGTGATCCCTCTCTTGGGTGTGGGTCTGTGAAAGGTGCCGCTTGCGCTCAGAGAGTGCTTGCGCTATACTATACACAATATAAATCAGGACGCGAGGGGAAGGACCTTTTCTTTCTTGGAGTCCTCACCCCGAACCCCTTGCAGGAGGCCAAAGGATGCTGACACTCGACAAAATTTATCACGCCGCATTTGTGCTAAAAAAAGTAGCCCGGAAAACGGATCTGATCAAAGCCACCAAACTCTCCAACCAGTGTGAGCTGTACTTAAAAACTGAAAATCTACAAGAGACCGGCAGTTTTAAGCTGCGCGGCGCGTATTACAAAATCAGTCAACTCACCGACGAGGAAAAAAGCCACGGTATCCTGGCGTGCAGCGCTGGCAACCACGCCCAAGGCGTCGCCATGGCCGCCACCCAGAGCGGCATCCGCGCCCTCATCTGTATGCCTGACGGCGCCCCCATCAGCAAGGTGGAAGCCACCAAACAGCTGGGCGCAGAGGTCCGCCTGGTCAAAGGCGCCTACGACGATGCCTACGCCACCGCCTTGGAACTTCAAGAGGAAACCGGAGCCACCTTTATCCATCCCTTTGACGACGATCAGGTGATCGCTGGCCAGGGCACCATTGGCCTGGAAATTCTGGACGAGCTGGAAAACCCCGATGCCGTAGTGGTCCCCATTGGCGGCGGGGGGTTGATCTCCGGCGTGGCCTATGCCATCAAGCATCTGAATCCCAAAGTGAAAGTCTACGGGGTCCAGGCTGCTGGGGCTGCCAGCATGGCCAAGAGTCAGAAAGCTGGCAATCCCATCACCTTGGACCAGGCAGATACCTTTGCCGACGGCATCGCCGTCAAGCACCCAGGAGATCTAACCTATCAGCTGGTACAGGACTATGTGGATGAAATTGTCACCGTCACAGAGGACGAGATTGCCACTGCCATCCTTGCCCTGCTGGAGAAGCAAAAAGTCATCGCCGAGGGTGCCGGGGCAGTCAGTGTGGCGGCGGTCTTGTTCCACAAGCTGCCCATTCAGGGGAAAAAAGTGGTGTGCATCGTCTCCGGCGGGAACATCGACGTGAACATCCTCAACCGGGTCATCACCCGCGGTCTGGTGACCAGCGGCCGGAACGTCAACCTTACCATCGCCTTGACGGATAAGCCGGGGCAGCTCCAGGACGTCTCAGAGATCGTGGCCCGGTGCGGGGGGAATGTGGTCTCGGTCCACCACGACCGTGCCGATGCCAATATGTCCATCACCAGCTGCTTCCTCAAACTGGGGCTGGAAACCAGAGATCAGGCACAGATTGACCAGATCAAGCGAGAACTCACCCAAGCTGGGTTCCACTTGGTCACTGAGCGAGTATAAAAAAACACCTCCTCCCACACGATACAAGAGGGATCAGCTGACAACGATTGACGCCGCCAAAATCGAGATCACCCTCGATTTTGGCGGCGTTTCTTAACCGTTTACGTCTTCATTTGGCATCAGGAAACAACCTCATAAGGCCAGTCTCGAATCCCTCCGAATTCGTAAACCTGTGTGTATCCTAAGTCCGCTAAGGCTTTCGCGGCGGTTTTACTCCGGTTGCCACTGCGGCAGTAGACCAAAACCGTAGTCTCTTTGTCCGAAATCACCGCTTGCGCTGTGGACGCATCAATGGACCCAACCGGCAGCAGAACCGCATCCGGGATATGTCCGGCATCATATTCCTCCTGCTCCCGCACATCCAGGATCACCGCCTGGGGCTGTTCGTCCATCATCGCCTTGGCCTGCGGATGGTCGATTTGAGTGTAGGGGCTTTCCCCTCCCTTCTGACCTCCACCGCAGGCGGTCAGAAGCAAACAGGGCAAAAGAAGCCAACAGAACATCCACTTTTTCATTCTCGTTCTCCTTCCTCTGGCAAAGTTGCCTCTGTCTCCAGGGCCTCAATGAGAAAACTCACCGGACGAAATCCATCATTGCAAGAGATCATCGCCGACCGCCTGTTTTTCATCCAGCCATTGTAAAAATTCTCTGCCCCGTGGGCCAGCGCCAACACAAAAGGAGACATACTGTCCCAGGCACTTTGGCACATTCCTTTCGGCTTCTCCCAGCCATTGGCTAGGAACTCTTGACCTTCCATCATGTCACAGGCGTGGTCAATGGGGTTTTCATACTGGGCAATCAGGTCTGGATAGTGAGCCACCTTCATCACGGTGATTCTGCACTGCTTCACAGATGGTCCTCCTTTCTACTGCATTGGGATACCTCATCCTACCATAATCCTGCCTCTAGGACAAGCACAAAACACAGCCGCCAGCATCCGCTGGCGGCTGTGTCTGTTTTCCTGATTCTTTCTTTTCTGTGGCTGGCTTTCCGGCCTTAGTGATAAAGCGGCTGTTCCAACAGGTCAGGGTCCAGTTCCAGTTTCTTCATCAGCTGTAACGGCTGACCCTGTCGGTTGACAAAATAAAGACCACGCAGCAAGTATTTGGCGAAACGGATACGTTCGTCGTGATAGCGTTTTAACAAAGGCCCAATACCTTCTGTTGTAACATCTTTTACTTTCTCGTTGGT
>JAHHRP010000123.1 GCA_020025735.1 Evtepia sp. | reverse complement strand
AATGTATATATTGCATTTGGAATTTGTGCTATTGTGTCCATTATATGTATTGTGATGTCTGGTTGGATGTTGCTACCCTTTTCAACGTTTAAGCATGGAATAAAATATCTGCTTATGTTTCTTGCTATACTTCAAGTGATTAGTACGATTATTATGTTTTTGTTGCCCGAAGCAGGTATTCCACCATTAATCCAGTTTTCAACAACTACAAAATAGTACTTATTGAACGAACAGGTGGAAATATTTCGCAGATATAAAATCTACGAAAGAAAGTGATTGCCTAAAGTGTTAAACCTATTCGGATTTATCTAACGGCGTTCACTTCTCATGGAATTTAATCATTTTTATCATCCAGGCTGACAGCCTGTCCAATCTGGACAGGCTGTTTTTGATGCAGATATGTTCAGATAATGCTAATAGGCTCATCCGCTCCCCTATAAATAATCACACGCAAAATGGGCAACCCCATCAAGAGATTGCCCATTTCACAATTATGCACATCATTAGTACAGCTTAGCACCTGCCGGAATATGAGGATCCACCATCAGACAATGCAGCTTCTCAACGCCTTCTTCGTGATGAACAGCAGAGATAATCATACCGCAGGAATCAATCCCCATCATCTTGCGAGGCGGTAGGTTTGTAATCGCAATCAATGTCTTGCCAAGCAATTCTTCTGGCTCGTACGTGTCATGAATTCCACTCAAAATCACACGGTCCGTCCCGGTCCCATCGTCCAAAACGAACTTTAGCAGTTTCTTGCTCTTCGGGACCGCGGTACACTCTTTTACCTTCACTGCACGGAAATCAGACTTTGCAAAGGTTTCAAAATCCACCATATCTGCAAACAGCGGCTCAATTTCCACCTTGGAGAAATCAATCTTCTCAGCAGCTGATTCTGCTGGAACTGCAACATGCTCTGCTTTCTTCGGTGCCTCTGTTTTTTCAATGGGCTTCATGGTGGGGAAGAGGATCACATCCCGAATCGAATCCGCCCCTGTGAGAAGCATCACACATCGGTCAATCCCAATGCCCAAACCACCCGTGGGGGGCAGGCCATACTCCAAGGCATTGATGTAGTCATCGTCCATCATGCCAGCCTCTTCGTCCCCTCCAGCCCGCAACTCCACCTGTTTCTGGAACCGCTGCTTCTGGTCAATGGGATCGTTGAGTTCGGAGAAGGCATTGCCCATCTCGCTGCGGCAGATAAACAACTCAAACCGCTCGGTAAGCCGTGGGTCCTGCACAGAACGCTTGGCCAGCGGGGAAACATCCACCGGATGCATGGTGATGAAAGTAGGCTGAATGAGCATCCCTTCCACCTTTTGGTCAAAGCACTCGTACAGTGCATGACCCCAAGTTGGCTCCACACCATCCATGTCCACCCCTGCGCTTTTGGCGGCAGCTACGGCAGCTGCATCATCGTCGATGGTCATAAAGTCTACGCCAACATACTGCTTGACTGCCTCAGCCATGGTTAGTCTGGCCCAGCCAGGAGCGAGATTGATCTCTTCTCCCTGCCAGGTAACCTGATAAGTTCCCAAAATCTTCTGGGCAGCAGAGGAGAGGAAGTCCTCAAACAGATCCATCATGTCATTGAAATCCGCATAAGCCTGATACAGCTCCACCGTAGTAAACTCCGGGTTATGCTTCGTATCCATCCCTTCGTTGCGGAAAATCCGGCCAATCTCATACACCCGTTCCAGGCCGCCTACCACAAGGCGTTTCAGGTGCAGCTCCGTGGCAATGCGCATATACATATCAAGATCCAAGGTGTTGTGATGGGTAATGAAGGGGCGTGCCGTGGCACCGCCGGAGATGGTATTGAGCACCGGGGTCTCTACCTCCATATAGCCCCGTCCGTCCAGAAAAGCGCGCAGATAGCTGATAAATCGGCTGCGGACCTCAAAATTCTTCCGGCTTTCTGGGTTCACGATCAGATCCACATACCGCTGGCGATAGCGCAATTCTTTGTCCTGTAAGCCATGGAATTTTTCCGGCAGAGGACGCAGAGACTTCGATAGCAGGGTGATATTCTTACACCGTACACTCATCTCCCCTCGCTGTGTGCGGAAAACCTCCCCTTCCACACCCACAAGGTCACCAATATCGTATTTCCTAAAAGCGTTGTAGACAGCCTCATCCATCTCATCTCGGCGGGCATAAATCTGGATCCGGCCGGTTTTATCCTGCAAGTCACAGAAGCTCACTTTGCCCATGCCACGCTTGGACATGAGGCGGCCTGCCACATTGACAGACTGACCCTCCATCTGATCAAAATTGTCCTTGATTTCCTGGGTATGGGCAGACACATCAAATTTGGTCTGCTGGAAGGGATCTTTCCCCTCTGCCTGGAGGGCAGCCAGTTTATCCCGGCGCACCTGGAGGATCTGGGAAAGGTCCTGCTCCTGTTCCTGGGACGTTTCCTTTTTGTTCTTCTCTGCCATCTTCAGCCGCTCCTTTTTCTCTGTTATCTCTGGATCTCCACGATCTGATAGCGTATATTGCCGGCGGGGGCTTCCACCACCACCTCATCTCCAGCCTTCCGGCCCAGCAAAGCCCGACCAAAGGGGGAATCCTCAGAAATCCGGCCATTCATGGGGTCGGCCTCCTGGGAACCCACGATCTGATACTGGAGGTTCTCGTCAAACTCCAGATCCCGCACTAGAACACTATTGCCCACATGGACCAGATCCATGTGATTTTCCTGCTCTTCAATGAGGGTATAATTGGAAAGAATCTCGTCCAGCTCTGCAATACGGGAATAAAGTTTCCCCTGCTCGTTTTTTGCTTCGTCGTACTCGCTGTTCTCTGACAGGTCTCCGAAGGAGCGCGCCTCTTTAATCAGCTCTGCTACTTCCTTCTCCCGCACGGTCTTGAGGTAGTTGAGCTCCTGCTTGAGTTCCTCCAGGCGCTCGGCACTGAGTCTGTATTCCTTTGCCATGGTTTTATAACACCTTCCGATTTTTGATTGATATTTATTTTAATAATAATGTATAGCGGACCTAAGGCCCGCACATGTGCAAAAAATAACCAGTGAATATTCTTATGTATTATAGGTACTTTCCATCGGTCTGTCAAGGGGAAGCCCACCGCCTTTGACAGGCTCCCTGTGATTTCCCCTAAAAAATTCTCACTTTATTCTGCCCTTGACAAGGTTCTTATCACTCCTGATCCTTTAGTACCTGGAGGGCTGCCTGGAGGGGTTCATCCTCCTCTGGAGGAAGCATTCCGGCAAAGAGCTTTTTCTGGTTCTCCTGGCTCAAGGAAGCCGTAACATCAGGGTGCAGTCCCGTGCCAATGAGCGATACCCTCCCACCGGTATAGTATCGGGCCGTTGACAGACCGACAGCACTGCCATTGGGCAGTGAAAAAAGCAACTGAGAATACCCTTTGCCGCTTGTCTTCTCCCCTATCACTGCCGCATGGGCAGTTTCTTGGAGTTGCGCCGCTAAGAATTCCGCTGCACTGTAACTCTCTCTGTTGACCAACACAGCCATAGGCAGCGCAATACAAGAAGCATCGGAAGAGTAGACCATCTCCTTGCCATTCCAGTCACGGCTGACAAAAATATCTCCTTCCGGCAGCAAAAAATCTAAAATTTCTGTCAGCTCTGTGACATACCCGCCAGGATTGTTCCGCACATCAAAGACCAAGCCTTGTGCGCCTTGACTCTGAAGTTCCTCTACCCCACGCTTGACCAGATCAGCAGTACCGGAATAGAAATTCTGGATGGTCACCAATCCCACCTGGCCTTCCAGCATCGTCCAGGAGGCAGTGATACCATGGACTTCCCGGCGGGTAAGCTCTACCGTCCGACGAGTGCCATCGGTCCCCTCAATCTCTAGGGAGACGGTTGTTCCTTCTTCACCTTTGATCGCATTCACCGCAGCTTCACGAGTCTCCTTGGTGATCGTTATTCCATCCACAGAACGAACAATCTCCCCTGCTTTTAGGCCTTCTTCCTGGGCTGGACTATCTGGGGTGACAGCCAGAATCGCCAGACCGTCCATCGTTTCACTGTCCACGGTAATGCCAATCCCCGTGTAGGCATTGTCTCGCTGTTCCCGCACCTGCTGGGCCTGTTCAGGATTCAAATAGTAGGACCAGCGATCTCCCAGAGAGCTGACCATGGCTTCCAGTGTAGCATCCAGAGTCTTTTGTGTATCATACTCCTCTACAAATCGATTTTGAACCAACTTGTGCGCTTGTAACAGCGTTCGTCCTTCTAAGCCGATCAGGTTCCATGTCACAGCCATGGCAGTCACGCCGCCCAGCAAGAAGCCCACCAGACAAATCAAGATCATCTTTCCACGTCGGGCACGCACTATCTTCTTCTCTTCACACATAGCACCTTCCTCCCCTCTGCTCTATTGTATGTCTTATAAAGCAAAGCGGCGGCCAGCGCCGCCGCTTTGCTTGTCGGTTGTTTTTGCTTCTCAATAAGGCAGCACCATAACCACCAGAGAAAGGACCAGTGACAGGCACAAGACCACTGCTATCACAGCAGCAAATCGCTTTTGCAGACGCATAGGG
>JAHHRP010000122.1 GCA_020025735.1 Evtepia sp. | reverse complement strand
GAAGAAATAGAAAGAAGCCTTGATTATGGCTAAGTATATTAAAGGGAAAAACTTCTCAAGAGGATTTCACAGAGAAAGGATGATAACAAATTCGGTGCCGGTTTTGTAGACAAGGCTGGCAAACGGCATCAGCGACGTTTTGACGCTCTTGTTGCGGCTGCTGTTTTTTAAAGCTGAAACCCCTTGAAAAATAAGGAGATGTAAAAATATATGAAATTAGGTATCGTGGGCCTGCCCAATGTGGGTAAAAGTACGCTTTTTAACGCCATCACCAATGCAGGGGCAGAGTCTGCCAACTACCCCTTCTGCACGATTGATCCCAATGTGGGTATGGTTACTGTCCCAGACGCCCGTCTGGATCGGTTGGCAGAGATCTATCATCCGAAGAAAAAGACGCCGGCGGTCATTGAGTTTGTGGATATCGCTGGCCTAGTCAAGGGAGCCTCTAAAGGAGAGGGGCTGGGCAACAAGTTCCTGGCCAACATTCGAGAAACGGATGCCATTGTCCATGTGGTGCGGTGTTTTGATGACACCAATATCATTCATGTAGAAGGAAGTTGTGATCCAGCGCGGGATATTGGCATCATTGATCTAGAATTGGTCATGGCAGACCTGGAAATGGTGGAGCGCCGTATTGATAAGGACACCAAGGCGGGAAAGGGGGACAAGAAGTTCCTCCATTCGGCAGAGGTTTTCAAGGGGCTGCGGGAATGGCTGAATGAGGGAAAGTCTGCCCGGAGCTATCCATGCCAAGAGGAAGAGCGGGAGATTTTGAATACCGCAGATTTGCTGACCCTGAAACCTGTGATCTTTGCGGCCAATATGGACGAAGAAGGATTCAAAAATCACGATGACAGTTCCTATTATCAAGCTGTGGTCCGGGCAGCGAAAGAAGAGGGCGCTCAGGTGATCCCTATTTGTGCCAATGTAGAGGCGGATATCGCTGCCATGGACCCGGAGGACCGTGCCATGTTCCTGGAGGATCTTGGGGTAGAACAGTCTGGTTTGGACCGTCTGATCCAGGCCAGTTATACCCTCTTGGGTCTGATTTCCTACCTTACTTGCGGAGAGGACGAGTGCCGGGCCTGGACCATTACACGAGGAACCAAAGCGCCCAAGGCAGCCGGAAAGATCCACACTGACTTCGAGCGGGGATTCATTCGGGCTGAGGTAGTCTCCTTTGCTGATTTGGATACCTGCGATGGTTCCATGACCACGGCGAAGGAGAAGGGCTTGGTCCGTTCTGAGGGCAAGGAATATGTCATGCAGGATGGTGATGTGGTCCTGTTCCGATTCAATGTGTAAGCGGAAGAATGTTTTGATTACCGGGGCCTCCCGTGGGATCGGGGCTGCCACAGCCCGCCTGTTTGCCCGTCAGGGTTGGGGCGTAGGGATCGGCTGTCATACAGCCCGGAAGAAAGCACAGGAGCTGGCGGAAGAGCTGCGCGGCCTGGGTACTCAGGTGGAAGTTTACCCCTGTGATGTGTCTCAAGGAGAAGAAGTGCAGGGGATGCTGGCAGCCTTCCTCCGAGATTTTGGGACCATTGATGTGTTGGTGTGCAGCGCCGGGATTGCTCGGCAAGAATTGTTTACTGACATCACCCCTGTTGGCTGGCGGGAGATGATGGGGGTGAACTTGGATGGGGTTTTTTATTGTTGTCAGGCCGCGTTGCCGGAGATGATTCACAGAAAAATGGGAAAGATTATCACCCTTTCCTCTATGTGGGGGCAGGTGGGCGGTTCCTGTGAGGTTGCCTATTCTGCGGCGAAGGCAGGGGTCATCGGCTTGACTCGAGCACTGGCCAAAGAGGTGGGGCCATCGGGGATTACAGTCAACTGTGTGGCACCAGGAGTCATTGATACGGAGATGAACCGTCACCTCTCTCCAGAAACGAAAGCGGCCTTGGCCGAGGAAACCCCACTGGAACGCCTGGGCACACCAGAGGACGTGGCAGAGACAATTTGGTTTCTGGCCTCTCCTGCCGGAGATTTTTTTACCGGGCAGGTCCTGGCACCCAACGGTGGCTGGGTGATCTAAGGGACGCGAGAATTCAAAAATTGTTCATATTTTCCCGTAGATTCTATTAGGAAAGTGGCGTATGCTTTAAGAGAAAGGGAGGTGGTGCCGTTGGCAAATCACAACGCCCATACCTACTTCGGTCAGCAGGTGCTGGCTCAGCTGCCCGCAGACCTGAAAAAACTCTGTACCGAGGATATGCCCGTTTTTCAACTGGGGCTTTACGGCCCAGACCCATTGATTTTTTCCTTCCTGACGAAGAGAATTTCCGACCGTTTGCATAAACGGTGGCGTGAAGAGTCTTTGCCTGATCTGGCGCAGGCGATTCAGACAGGAAGTCCCACCGCACGCAGCTTCGCGGCGGGTTATATCCTGCACCAGATGCTGGACGATACTGTGCATCCTCCGATCTATGAATGGATGGAGGAGGGTTCTTCCCACTTTCGAGTAGAGATTGCCTTGGACTTGCTTCTTTTGGAAGAAAAACGTCGGGTTAATCCCCCCAAAATCAGAACGGAAGGGAAAGGTCGCACAGCAGTTACGGCATCCTCCGTCCTCAAGTCTATGGGTGCCAAGCAGTACCTGTCCGGCCTGTGCTGCATGGCCGCCTTAAGCAACTGTTTCTGCGGTCCAGGACGACCTGCTGCTGGAGGAATCCGGGCCAGAGAGAAAGCCCAGGCGCGGGAGTTGAGAGACCGGATGGAAGCCCAGGTCAATCCAGCATCGCAAGCGCTGGAAGGGCTCTTGGTTCAAACCGTAAGTAGATAAGGGAAAAAGCGCACCATCCCCGGCAAAATTTTGCTGGGGCGGTGCGCTTGCTTTTGCATACTAGCTTTATGATTTTTGAAGGAAATAGAAAAACGCATCGCAAACGTGTGGTGTGCTTGCGATGCGTTGGCACGCCAGAAGGGACTCGAACCCCCAACCCTCAGAACCGGAATCTGATGCGCTATCCATTACGCTACTGGCGCGTGTGCTGTCATTAACTTTTCAAGTCATTATAGCAAGTCATAAAGAGAATGTAAAGGGGAAAAATGACGAATTTCGCAGAGATTTTGCCCCAAGAAATTCCTGAAAAAAGATAGACGGGGGATTTACCCCCAGTACGGTTCCATGATAGAATGGGGCAGTACAAGAAGGGCGCATGACGTCCATTGGAAAAATCGAAAGGAGAATTGATCGTGAGCTTTTCGTTCCACGTTCCTACCAACCTGGTTTTTGGCCAGGGTGCCATCCAAAAACTGCATAAGCAGCGCCTGCCAGGCAAGAAGGCCCTAATTGTCATCTCCAGCGGCAAATCCACCCGGGCCAATGGCTACCTAGACACGGTTCAGGAGCAATTGACCAAGGCTGGAGTTACCTATGTGGTGTTTGACAAAATTTTGGCCAATCCTGTCCTAGACAATGTGATGGACGGAGCAGCCTGTGCCCGGGAAAACGGTTGTGACTTTGTTTTAGGTTTGGGTGGTGGCAGCAGCATTGATGCAGCCAAGGCCATTGCCATGATGGCCCCCAACGAAGGAAATTATTGGGACTACATTTATGGCGGCACTGGCGGCGGCCAGAAGATGAAGAACAAGCCTCTGCCTATTGTAGCCATCCCTACAACCGCTGGCACTGGCACGGAACTTGATCCCTGGACAATTGTTACCAATGAAGCTACCAACGAGAAGATGAGCGGCGGGAATAAGAACACGTTCCCGACCCTGGCCATCGTGGACCCGGAGCTGATGCTTTCGGTCCCCCCAAAATTTACTGCTTATCAGGGTTTTGACGCGCTTTTCCACTCCACGGAATCTTATATCAATAACACCAATAATATCATGCGGGATATGTTGGCACTGCGTGCCATTGAGGCTGTGGGTCGGAATCTGGCGGCTGCCTGTGCAGATGGAAAGAATATTCAGGCCCGGGAGCAGGTGGCTTTCGGCAGTAGTATGTCGGGAATGGTAATGAGTGTAGATAATCTTTGTTCCGAACATTCCCTGGAACATCCCCTATCTGCCTATCACCACGAGATCGCGCATGGAGCTGGCCTGATTATGATTAGTCGGGCGTACTACACGCATTTTGTCGAAAACTGTCCTGAACTTCACGACCGCTTCATTGATATGGCCAAGGCCATGGGTAAGGTTGATGCGAAGGAACCCATGGATTTTGTTACAGCATTGGTGGACCTGCAAAAGGCATGTGGTGTGGACGAACTGAAAATGTCCGACTATGGAATCACACCCGAAGAGTTTCCCAAATTTGCAGCGAACGCCCGCAGTACCATGGGAATTCTTTTTAAGATGGACCGCTTAGTGCTTTCTGATGAGGAACTGATCCAGATCTATACCGATTCCTATCGGTAAGGCAACCCAACAGACAGCCCGCCGTATGGCGGGCTGTCTTGTATACCCAACGGGCAGCGGGAATGTGAGAGTATGGAGGGAGTAAAATGGAGCGCTTGAATCAGGAGGGAAGAAACGGAGACGTGCTCTTCCGGGCACAGGTGAGGCAATCATGACCTTAGTGTGGTTTACCGGTGGATTTGTGCTGGCGGCTTTGCTGGGGGTCTATTTGCCCTGGACAACTTGGGTGTTGCCGATGGGGGTGGGTTCTCTTGCGGTGAGCCTAGTGTGCAAGAGAATGAAAAAGTGGGCTCCATTCAGCAGAAC
>JAHHRP010000121.1 GCA_020025735.1 Evtepia sp. | reverse complement strand
GGTGAGCGGAATGAAATCCCACAAGATGGCCTTCGTCCTGCATCCGGTGGATGATCTGAGGATAAGCACGGGCAAAGTCACCGACAACAAAGAAGGTGGCCGGAATTTGCAGTCGGGCCAGCAGATCCAGCAGGGCAGGGGTATCCTCAGGGCTGGGTCCATCGTCGAAGGTGAGGTAGAGGACGCCCTCTTTCTGCCTTTTTTTTCGGGTGAGCCGATGTTTTGCTTTCCACCAGGAGGAAGGGAAAAAGGCATAGCTGCCGACTGCGCCACCAAGAAGCAGCAGGGGAATTAACATGCCGCAGACCTCTCTGTCCAAAAACGATCTATGGGAGAGACTCGATCCAGGCTGCGAAGGGCAACTGCCATACGCTGCTTCATATCCGCAAGGGTTTCCTGATCTCGGAGCAGAGCCAGGATCTCCTGCGCCTCCTGACTTTTGTTCCAGAGAACTTTGCCAAACCCTTGGGCTTGGACATAGGAGGCATTGGCTTCTTCCTGCATCAGGAAAGGACGGAGCAGACACAAAGGGGTACCGGTGTGAATGGCTTCAAAGGTAGTAATGCCTCCGGCCTTGGTGAGCAGAAGGTCTGCCCGTGCCATATACTCAGAGACCTGGGAAGTAAAACCTATGATCTCAAAGGTGGGGTAAGATGCCTCCAATTCCCGGCGTAAAGACTCATTTTTACCAGTAATGACTGTGACGTGAACATCTGGTGCAGCTGCTAGAGCAGAAAGAAATTCTTCTGCGTGGGGGATCAGCCCAAGGCCGCCGCCCATGACAAGAAGCTCTCTCTTTTCTGGTGTGGAGGAAACCTTCAACGCAGAAAAGAAATCCTGTCGGACGGGAATCCCGTTGACAACCACCTGGTTTCCTGGGATTCCAAGACGCAGATGTTGGAGCCGAGTGGACTCATCACCGACAAAGTAGCAGTCAGTCTGGGAGGCGATCCACTCACTGTGGGCGGAGATATCGGTGATATAAGTATAGAGGGGAATGGTGCTGCCAGTACTTTCTTTATAAGAAGAGACGTACTGGGAACTAAGGGGAAGGGTAGAGATGACCAGATCTGCCTGACTGTGGTAAAGCAGCTGGTCTAGTTTTTGGACCAATGTCCGTGTGACGGGAGTGCAGCGGAAGCGTCCTGCCATTCGGTTGAGCAAGTTATACATACCAGAACAGTAGTTCACAGTGAAGTCGAACCAGCCATAAACGACCCGGCGCATCTGGGGAAAGCATTCGTCGATGATATCTACGATGGTTATGCAGGCTGTGGGGTCTTGGCGGAGGATCTCTTCTTGAACTGCCTGGGCAGCAAAAATGTGTCCCATGCCAAACTTTCCTGTAAAGATCAAAACGTTCATGGTGTCCCTCCTTATTCTCTCTTTTTCTTTTCTATGGAATGAAGTATACCAAAAGAATCTTTTCTCACCATTAAGAGAATCTAAAATATTACTTAAGAAAATGAGGAGAAACGATTGTTTTGTGATGTTTTTCAGGAAAGTGCCAGATCAGTAAGGAAATAGAGGCGTGGTCCGTTTGGAGGAAGAGGGAGAGAGGATCAGATTGTACCCTAATTCACTTCGGCCCGCCGTATTGGGAGATAATTTGGGCGGCTAATTTCGGGTTGGTATTTTTGATGTGGACAGGATACTGCAACTTTTTCTGATATGAGAACATGGATTACACCTCCTCTTCGCAGTACTGCCAGGGCCAGGGGCCATTTCCCCAGGTGTAGGAGCTATCCAGCGCGGCATCACTCTGGGTTAGTGGACCATATTCTGCGACATAACGCTCCCTGGCATCCTTTTCCAGGGCCACATAGTTTTGGAAGAGTGCAAAGGCCTCACTGTCATTTGGGTGGGTGTCCAGATAAAGCCCCAATTCGTGGATGACAAAATCCAGTGCCCGCAGTTGGTTGAGTGGGGTGTCTGCCAGGGTGGGAGCATTGACTTTTAGGTGAAAGGGTAGATCAAGGTCTGGGAAGAGCGTGCCGGATTCCAAGGCCTTGCTTTTGGAGTAACGCTGAGGTGCAGCGCCCTGGCTGACCACAAAAGGCACTGCAAAGGGTCCGCAAGAAGGGAGTGCTCCCTGTCCAGCAGGACAGTCCGGTTTTTTCCCATCCATCTGGGTTTGGTTTGAAGTGGAATAGGACAATGGAAGTGACCTCCTTTGAAAAAATGCGCGAGGATTGAGGTTCCCGCGTCTACTATCATGGTATGCCGGTGGATGGAAAAGGGAACCGAAGAAAGAAGAGGATTGCGGAAAGAGGTGTTGTTTGCTATAATTTTGCCAAAGTCCCGTCCTTCTGCTGGGGTATCTCCTCGCAGTTGATGGCATAGAGTTGCCAAAGGGAGGGATGTAATGTGAAAGGATACAGGAACATACGATGGATTTTGGGCTGCGGTCTCATGGTGGTTTTGGCATGGTTTCTATTCGTTGGAGACCCCTGGATAGATCGGGCTTCCCCTGCTTTTGCCCGGCTGGCAGAACAAACGTTGATTATTGACCCTGGTCACGGGGGAGAAGATGGGGGTGCTGTTTCTGTGACAGGGAAAGCGGAGAGCCAGATCAACCTTGCCATCGACTGCTCCCTGGACCACCTTATGGGGTTTTATGGGGTGCCGACCGTGATGACCAGAACAGAGGATGTTTCTATCCACGATCCCACAGCGGAGTCGTTGCGGGAAAAGAAGGTGTCTGACTTGAAAAATAGGGCGGCGCTCATCAACGGGATCGAGAACGCTACCCTCATTAGTATTCATCAAAATGCGTCTCCGGTGTCTAGTCATCGGGGGTTTCAGGTGTTTTACGGGGAACAGGGGCTTTCACGGCCGTTAGCCCAGGCAGTGCAAAAAACGCTGACAGCAGTCCTTGAACCGGAAAAGGAGAGGGCACCACAAGCCATATCCGCCTCTGTGTATCTGATGAAACACATTTCATGCCGGGCTATTTTAGTGGAATGTGGTTTTTTATCCAATCCTGAGGAGGATCGTCTGCTTCAGGAACCAGCCTATCAGCGAAAGCTGGCCATGTCTCTTGCGGCATCCTACCTCAACACCGACAGTGCCCAAGAAGAAGGAGCCTTTGTATGAAACCCAAAACCATCTATTACTGCACGCAGTGCGGCAACGAGACCCCAAAGTGGCAGGGACAGTGTGCTGCCTGTGGTGCATGGAACACCATTGTAGAGCAGCCAGCACCTAGCAAAGGAAAGAACCGAAGCACTGCTGCTATGGTGATGACACCCACAAGAAGACCCAAGCGGCTCTCAGAAATGACCATCGATCAAGAGATTCGCTTTCCCACAGGACTGGCCGAACTTGACCGTGTACTGGGCGGTGGTGCAGTGCAGGGTTCTTTGGTTCTGATTGGCGGTGCACCAGGGATTGGAAAATCCACCTTGATGCTTCAGATTTGCGATCAGTTATGTAAAGCAGAAAAGGTTCTGTATGTCTCTGGGGAAGAATCCGAGAGGCAGCTGAAGCTTCGGGCAGATCGGCTGGGGGTGGGTCAGAGCGAGCTATTCCTCTTTTCTGAGACCAACTTAGAAGAGGTGGCTGCGGTTGTAGAGGAGACCAACCCACAAATCCTTATTGTGGATTCTATCCAGACAATGTACCATGGGGAACAAACAGCATCTCCTGGCAGTGTATCTCAGGTCAAAGAGTGTACGATGGCCTTGATGCAGCTGGCCAAAGGGCGTGGGATGACAGTCTTTGTCATTGGCCATGTGAACAAGGAGGGAAACTTAGCAGGCCCCAAGGTATTGGAACATATGGTGGACTGTGTCCTGTATTTTGAAGGGGACCAACATCTGTCCTATCGTATCCTTCGGGCAGCGAAAAACCGGTATGGCACCACCAATGAGATTGGCGTTTTTGAGATGGATGACACGGGTCTGCGAGAAGTACCAAACCCCTCTCAGATGCTTCTGGAAGGGCGGCTGACCGAGGCACCAGGAACTTGTGTTACTTGTGTCATGGAGGGTGCACGCCCTGTCCTGGCAGAGGTACAAGCCCTGCTGACCCCATCTTCCTTTGGTACGCCACGACGGAGTACCAATGGGTTTGACTACAATCGAGTGATGCTTCTTATGGCGGTGCTGGAAAAGCGGGGAGGCTTAGCGGTGAACACTTGCGATGCCTATTTAAATGTTATCGGTGGATTGTATCTGGATGAACCGGGGGCAGATCTTGCAGCAGTGCTTGCGCTGGCCTCCAGTTTCCGGGACCGACCAGTCCCAGAAGATCTGGTGGCCGTGGGCGAGGTTGGCTTGACGGGAGAGCTTCGCTCAGTCTCCGGGCTTAACCAGCGGCTGTCAGAGATTCACCGTTTGGGATTTACAAAGTGTCTGATCCCTCAAAGGAATGGACATCTGTCCATCACCCCTCCCGAGGGATTACAGCTGATCCCTGTGAAGAATGTGCGGCAGGCTCTGGCGATCCTGCGGTAGAGACTGCTTGGGTACAAAATGGACGCAGCCTATACCGGGGACTGGTTCCCCGCCTGACCCAGCCCGGGTTAGGGTGCAGCAGCCTTCCTGTTGGTAAATACAGGGGTCAGTGCAAGGGATAAAGTTCATGGAGATCACCTTCTTTGACAGCACTTCAATAGTATGGTGGGTAGTATGTGCTCGAAGGGAATGAGTATGTACTAATTGATGACAAAAAGACAGTACCCTCTGTGTCACAACACTTGTGACGCAGAGGGTACTG
>JAHHRP010000120.1 GCA_020025735.1 Evtepia sp. | reverse complement strand
GAGCGAGCTGCCTGGAGGAGAACATCTCCCTCCAGGCAGACGATAAAAAACAGACCAATCAGACCGTCTTTTGCCACTGCCACACATCCTCATTGCAGCTGGCAGAGGCAGGATAATCAATGCCTATCACCGTCTTAGACTGCACATGCAGCGCATTGGAGAACCACAGCGGCACAAAGGGCACCTGCTGTTTCAAATAAGCCTCAAGCTCATCCACCAGGTCCATCCGGGCTGTTTCTTGGGACTCTTTTTCAATGGCAGAGATGAGTGTAGTATAGGTAGTCAGATCTGCCACACGGAAAATATTATTTCGCGGGGTCAGACGATTGCCAGTAAACCACAGGGGCAGGCTCGTGGGGGTATGACTGGCAACCGCCATGTCATAGGTGCCATCGTTCATACCAGCAAACATGGTGGCCGAATCCACTGTCTCGATCTCCACCTGAATCCCTACTGCTGCCAGGTTCTGCTGGATCAAGGAGGCCAAATTGGCCCGCTGGCTGGTACAGGCCAAGGTATACGTTTTGCCATCGTAGCCAGACTGTTCCAAGAACTGCTTGGCCTTTTGGAGATCATAGCTACTCTTCCCCGCCGGACCAGCGTAGGGCGTGTCTGGGAGGATGCTGGAATCTGCCACTGTCCCCAGGTCACCTGAGTTCTGCTGGCACAACAGTTCTTTGTCTAAGGATGCCTCAATGGCACGGCGCAGTTCAGGGCTGTTCAGGGTTTCGTTGTTGAGCATCAGCTCATAGAAGGTGCTGGGAACCATCCCCTCCTGAATGGTAAAGCCCGCTTTCTCAGCCACCGCCCGGTTTTCCTCGGTAACACTGCCGCCGAAAGCATAATAATCCAAATCCCCCGCAATGAGGGCTGTGAGCAGATTTGCCTTGTCCATCACAGTAATGGTCATGGTGTCGAATCCCGGCGCACCCAACTGATAGTTCTGGTTGCTCTCCAGCACCAGATTGCTGCCGGAGACATCAGAGACATATTTGCAGGGACCAGATCCCACAGGCTGAAGCCAGAAGTCATCCGTCACCAAATTTTTCGGATCAATCTCCTTGAGCAAGTGTGTCGGCAGAACATAAATCTCCCGGTTTTTATCTACCAGAAATTCCTCGGGGACCACAGGAACTTTAAAGGTGAGTTTCAGTGTGCTCTCATCCACCGCCTCAGCGCCCAACGTTTCCCCTGCCACAGCAACCCCTTCTTCGTCGGTGCCAGCCAAGCAAGCAAAGGTACCGCGTCCCAGGATCTGGCATGCAGGATTCGTGACCAGGGCAATGGTATCTGCCCAGTGCTGGGCAGTGACCGGTGTCCCGTCATGGAAGGCAGCCTTTTCATTCAGATGGAACAGAATGGCGCGTCCCTTATCGGCGCTCTCCCAACGATCTGCTCCTCGAGGCATACAGGTGCCATCGGGCTGAATATACGCCAAACGATCATAGATCTTATCGTAAATAATCCGGGAATAATTGCTGCCAGAAACACTGTAATAGGGCATGAGAGAATCCCAAGCATTGGAAATTCCGTAGTTGACATTGACGGTCGGTTGTTCTGTTTCGCCCTGTGTCTTTGTCTCCTGTTGTTTTCCACAAGATGAAAGGAACAAACTGCCCACCAGCGCTGCGGCCAAAGCCAGGACAGCTATTCTGGTTCGATGATGTTTTCTCAAAGGTTTTCCTCCTCTTCTCCGCTCAGACTTTCATACTCTTCATAATCATCCGCTGCATCCAGCTGAGAGCTGAGCATCATCTGCTCAAAATGAGCATCCAACTGCTTGGCAAACTCCTGGGCAGCATTGTAACCCATCCGTTTATGCCGATTGTTCATAGCAGCCACTTCCACAATAATGGCCACGTTCCGGCCAGGTTTAATGGGGATGGTAATGGCAGGAATCTTCATGTCCAGAATGGTCGTGTACTCCTCATTGGTCCCCAATCTGTCATAAAAAACCTGGTCATTCCACTGCTCCAGGTTAACCACCAGATTGATATCCTGGTCCTCACGAACCGCAGACATGCCAAACAACTGTTGGATATCCACCACACCGATCCCCCGCAGCTCTATGTAGTGGCGGATAAGTTCCGGCGCAGAACCCACCAGTCGGGTCCCAATATGGCGGATCTCTACGGCATCATCCGCCACCAGCCGATGGCCGCGTTTCACCAGTTCCACAGCAGTCTCACTTTTACCAACACCGGAATCTCCCATTAGCAGAACGCCCTCACCATATACATCCACCAAAACGCCATGACGGGTGATCCGGGGAGAGAGTCTGGCTTTGAGCCAATCGGTAAAGTTGGGGATAAATAAAGAGGTATCCTCCTTGCTGCGCAGGATGGTCCGTTTGTGTTTGGCAGCCATTTCCATCAGCTCTGGAAAGGCTTCCAGGCTCCGGGTAAGGATCAGCGCAGGGATTGGCTGCTCGAAAAAGGCATCGAAGCACTTCCGTCTCTCCTCAGCACTCTGGTTGTTCAGATATGTCCACTCCACCTTTCCGATGACTTGGATTCGATCGGCAGCAAAATAGTCAAAAAAGCCAAGAATCTGTAAGCCAGGACGATTGATGTCGTTGGCGCGAATGAGGCACCGGTCGTAATTCTTTCCTCGGTTGAGCACTTCCAGCTCAAACCGTTCCACCAATTTGGTCAGTTTGATTGCCGATTGAGACGCCATGGTTCCTCCTTTTCTCTGTCACCGACAACCAAGGCCGGTGTTGGCACGAAAACAGCATGGAGCGGGGGCACGTTCTGACAAAGCCCGCCAAGATAGCACAACCAAACAGCTGTACCGTCATTTTGGGTCATTATAGCATAGTTTTGGTGGTCTTGGCAAGACACGCCCCTTCTTCCTCTCGCAAAAAAAGGAAAGCACAGGCCACAGCCTGTGCTTTTGTAAATTGAGGTTGCCAGATTAGACAGCGCGGGTAACTTTGCCCGAACGGAGGCAATGAGTGCACACATAGACATGCTTCGGGGTACCGTTAACAATCGCCTTCACACGCTTGACATTGGGCTTCCAGGGACGATTAGAGCGGCGGTGAGAGTGGGAAACCTGAATACCGAACACAACGCCCTTGTCACAAAATTCACATTTAGCCATTCGCTTGAACCTCCTCGCTGGTTTATGACTCCACTGGAAGGAGTTTTCCCGCCAGTGTGTTGTTGGTTATTGAAAAAGCATCGTTTAGTATGATAGCAGAAACACGAAAAAAAAGCAAGTCCTATTTTGCAGATTTCTGAAAATTCCGACGCAGCTCCCTCATCAAATCCAGGTCTCTTCGGTCTCATGGCGTTTTTCCCGCCGCATCAGAGCCTGAAGGGCTTCTCTGGGATTCCGTCCCTCATAGAGAACCTCGTAAGCCGCTTGTGTAATGGGCATTTCCACCCCCACCTGCTGCGCCAGTTCCCGGGCAGAATCCACAGCATAGTAGCCCTCCACCACAGCACCGATCTCTGCAATGGCCTGCTGCACAGGCATCCCCTGCCCAATGAGAATCCCTGCACGGTAATTCCGGGAATTCATAGAAGTACAGGTAACGATCAAATCTCCCATCCCAGCAAGGCCGGCAAAGGTCTCCCTCCGACCGCCTAAGGCCACTCCCAGCCGGGCCATTTCCGCCAGCCCTCGGGTCATGAGCATCGCATTGGTGTTATCCCCAAAGTCCATTCCCCGGCAGCAGCCAGTACATAGCGCCATAACATTTTTTAGGGCTGCACCCAGTTCCACACCGATTACGTCACTGCTGCTGTAAACCCGGAACCGATCATTGATAAACAGATCCTGCACTTGCTCCGCTGTTTCCCAGTCAGGGCAGGCCGAGACCACCGCCGTAGGAACCCGCCGGGCCACTTCTTCGGCGTGGGAAGGGCCAGAGAGCGCCGCCACAGGACACACACCCCCCGTCGCTTGCCGGATAATCTCCGTCATCCGTAAAGAAGTTCCCTTCTCAATTCCCTTAGAAACAGAAATCAGAATGGTCTCTGGGGTAAGATACGCTCGAATCTTCTCTGCTGTGTCGCGCACACCAAAGGAAGGGGTGGCCATCACCACCGCGCCGCAGCCCTGCACACAGGCCAGGTCCCAAGTGTAACGCAGATTGTCTGGCAGTTTCACCCCAGGCAAAAGGTGATTTTCTTTTGTTCTTTGCAGCTGTTGGGATTCCTCCGCTTGATAGGACCACAACGTAACCTCATGTCCATTTTCTACCAGCAGCATGGCCAGAGCCGTGCCCCAACCACCACTGCCTAAGACAGCAATTTTCATGGCTGGCACCTCACTTTCCTTTCTTATGCAACGTAAACTTAGACTCATTGCCCGCAAACAGCCGCTGGATATTGCTGCGATGCTTGAAAAGGATGAGCCCACCGATGACAATAGACAGGGCCAAGATAATCCAATTCTGATAAACGATCCAGGTGATGATCGGCAATGTAATTCCCGTGGAGCTAGATCCTAAAGAAATATATCGGGTGAAGATGACCAAAATCAAAAAGCCGCCCCAGACCACCAGTGCCACTCGCCAGTCGATCATAATGGCAATGGTTCCTCCAGAGAGGATGCCTTTGCCTCCCCTGAAATGGAACATACAGGGAAACATGTGTCCCAACAGGCAGAACAATCCCGCCCAATAGACAGTCAGTCCTCTAGGATCAATCCCCCAAGCTGCGGGGACACTGCCCTGCATCAGCCAAAGTCCGACCAACACAGCTACTACCG
>JAHHRP010000012.1 GCA_020025735.1 Evtepia sp. | reverse complement strand
ATGTACACCTGCCGTCCTTGTGACACTTGTTTGCGGACAAAGGCATACAGTCGGGAACGTTTATTCTCATGAATTAGATAGGTGGCCACCGGGGTGCGGCCGGGAGGGAGCTGATTGATCACCGACAACGCCAAGTCGCCATAGACCATCAACGCCAAAGTCCGAGGGATTGGCGTGGCAGACATGACCAGCACATGAGGGTGGATGGGGCCGTTGCCTTTGGCAGACAGGGCGGCGCGCTGATCTACACCAAACCGATGCTGCTCGTCGGTGATGACCAGTCCAAGCCGCGCAAAGGTCACTCCTTCACTGAGCAGGGCGTGGGTACCGATCACCAGATCGAGTTCTCCAGCAGCCAGGGCTTCCCGGCACTTTCGTTTCTGTGCGGGAGTCATCGCACCAGAGAGCAGGCCGATTTTTAGATCAAAAGTGCCCAGCATGGTTTCCATGGTGCGAAGATGTTGCTGGGCCAGGAGTTCGGTGGGTGCCATAAGGGCAGTCTGACAACCATTTTTCCAGGCCAGGTAAGCACAAGCGGCAGCCACCACTGTTTTACCAGAACCGACATCTCCCTGAAGCAGGCGGTTCATGGGGACAGACAGGAGAAGATCCTGCCCTGCTTCCCTTACTGAGCGAGTTTGTGCGGCGGTGAGAGAGAAGGGAAGGGCCTTGGTAAAAGGGTCCAGATCCTGCTGGAGAAAGGGGATGGCCAGTTGTCCAGCCCGCCGTTTTCGTAGGAGAGTCAAACCCAAAGTCAGGCAAAACAGTTCCTCAAATACCAGGCGATGTCTGGCTTTGGTAAGCCCTTCCCAGGAGGGGGGAAAGTGGATGGCCTGATAGGCTGCAATCATGGGCAGCAGCTGGTATTTCTTTCGCAAGGGTGCATCTAGGGTTTCTTCTGCCTGAGACAGACAGGGGATAGATTGCCGGACCATATTGATTAGCAGTCGATTGGAGATTCCCGCAGTTAAAGGATAGATGGGGAGAATACCACCGGTAACAGAATGTTGTCCCTCCGGCTCAAACTGGGGGCTGAGCATTTGCCGCCGAACGCCGGAGCCGGTGAGTTTTCCGTAGAAAGAATAAGTTTCTCCTGGGTGCAGTGCCTGCCGCACGTAGTTCTGATTGAAAAAAGTGACTTGCACTTGACCTGTGCTGTCTACGATGCGTCCTTTGGTCACTTCCATCCCCCGGCGGACATAATTGGTGCGGAAAGGTTCGGCTACTATGGCAGAGAAACAGACAGGGGTATCTGTTGGCAGAAAGGCGATCCCTTCCTGCAGGGTGCGGTCTTCATATTCCCGGGGAAAATAGGCCAGCAAATCTCCCACCGTGGTCAGGCCCAATTTCTTCAGTGCATTGGCCCGGACCGTCCCGATACCAGAGAAGTGGGTGAGGGGGGTGTTCAGGGTGAGTTGATCCATGGCAGCGGCCTCCCTTCTGGCTTGCAGACTGAGATACTGGGTTCTTGCTGTTTATTTTACCACAAAGGAAGGGGCAGCTCAATGCTCATCCAAGGAAGAGCTTCACCGTTAGGGCAGCAAAGAAGAACCCGGCAAAATCAGCGCATAAGGCCGCCGGGACAGCGTAACGGGTTTTTTTGATCCCAGCAGCGCCAAAATAAATGGCAATTGTATAAAAGGTGGTTTCGGTAGAACCAAGCATCACAGCCGCTGTGCGTCCAATGAGCGAATCTGGGCCATAGGCAGCAATCAGGTCTGACCCGACGCCCAAGGCAGCGCTGCCACTAATGGGGCGGACCAACATAAGCCCCACCGTTTCCGGGGGGATGGATAGTCGGTTCAGTGTGGGGGCTAGGAGATCGGCTGCCAGATCCAGGGCACCTGAAGCCCGGAGCATAGCAGTGACAGTTAAAAGGGTAACTAGGGCGGGGAGGATTCGCAAGAGGATCTCCAATCCCTTGGCCGCGCCTTGAAGCAGAGCCTCATAGACATCCACACCCTTGGCCATGCCATAGCAGGAGACCCCCACGAGGACTCCTGGCACGATCAGATCCAATACCAGCTGCATCTGCTGTCCGCCTCCTTACGCTGGCCAAAACTTTGCCAGCAGCTTGGCCGCAGTGATCCCAGTGAGAACCGACAGCGCGGAGGTCACCCATACTGCCGGCAGGATGTCAAATGGGGTTTGACATCCTGCTGCCAGGCGCACGGCAGCCACTGTGGTAGGGATGAGCTGGATGGAAGCGGTGTTGCATACCACCAGCATACAGAGACTGTCCCCGGCTACGCCGGGGGTTCGGCGGCTCATCCGCCGGGCGGCTTCCATGCCTAAGGGGGTGGCGGCGTTGCCCAGGCCCAGCAGGTTTGCCGAGACATTGGCGGCGATGGTATCCATGGTCCCTTTGTCTGAGGCAAAGTCGGGGAAAAGTCGGCGCAGGATTGGGCGCAGGAGCTTTGCCAGTTTGCCTGCCAATCCTGCCCGATCCATGACCTCCATTACGCCCATCCAGAGACATAGCATCCCTGCCATAGAAATGCCCAGTGTAATCGCAGAAGCTGCTCCGTCCAAAGCGGCATTGGCCAAAAGACCTTGGTTGCCCAGTGCCAAGGCACAAATCAGGGACAGTGTGATCATTCCTGTCCAGATTACTGTCATTGCCATAGAAGTTCCTCCTTTGCGCTACCAGCAATTTTGTGGATATTCCCTGCGGATACAACATGAAATTTTTTGTTATTTCCTTTTTTCTCCTTTTATCATGAAAGCGACAAATTTCGATTGACTTTCATCTTTACTTTGGTATAATCGAAACAAACCCATGCGTTTTTTGTCTATTTTGGATTTTTCTGTAAATCCAACCAAGCCGCCCCGGATGGGGACAGAGAGACAACGGCTGACGCTGAAAGGATGTGCATCCAATGAAATCAACAGGTATTGTTCGTCGGGTGGATGAGCTGGGCCGCATCGTCCTGCCCATCGAGCTGCGACGCACACTGAACATCGCAGAAAAGGATTCTCTGGAAATCTATGTGGACGGATCTTCGATCATGCTGAAAAAGTATCAGCCTGCCTGCATTTTCTGTGACAGTGCAAAAGATATTACTGTCTTTAAGGGAAAGAATGTCTGTGCGCATTGCCTGAAGGAGCTGTTGGAAAAATAACCCTGCTCTTCTCAAAGTCCAAGGACGTGGTCTCGGTTGACGTGGCTACGGCTTTCTAAAATGGCTCGGTGCTCTGGTGGGCATGGAAAGCGGCGGCCGCATCCCTGATTTGGGATGTGGCCGCCGCTTTCTGTATGTTTCAGTTTAGTTGTCCTCTTTTTCCACCTGGACAGCCAGTACCTGATTGTAAAGAGCCTTACGTGACAGACCGCAAACAGCGGCGGCTTCTTTTACTGCGTCTCGGGTAGACCATCCCTCTTCTTGTAATTTCATGGCTAGGGCCACGCCTTCCTCCAATGTGTGGCCCTGAGGGGCTTGCTGAGGAGCGCCCTCCACCACGATGACGAATTCTCCCTTGGGAGGTGTATGATGATAGTATTCCGCAGCCTCCCCAAGTGTGGTCCGACGGACCTCTTCGTGGAGTTTGGTAAGTTCCCGGCACAGTGCCGCCCGACGTTGAGAACCAAAGGCCTCTGCTAGATCAGTCAAAGTAGCGGGGAGTTTATGAGGCGCTTCATGAAAGACCATCGTGCGGGTTTCGTGCCGCAGGCTGTCCAGATGGGCTCGCCGGTTTTTCTTGTTCATGGCCAGAAAGCCTTCGAAGGTAAAGCGCCCTGTGGGCAGCCCAGAGAGTGCCAGGGCATTGACAAAGGCACATGGTCCGGGAATGGACACCACAGGGATACCTTGCTGGGCACATTGTGCGACCAATTCCTCACCCGGATCGCTGATAGCGGGGGTACCTGCGTCGGTGACTAGAGCGCAGTTCTCTCCGGCCAGCAGGCGGTCTGTTAATTCTTGCCCTCGTGGGCCGGTGTTATGACGGTGATAGCTTACCATGGGCTTTTTCAGGCCCAGATGGTTGAGCAGCTTCACCGTTACCCTGGTGTCCTCGGCAGCGATGAAGTCCACGGATGCTAAGGTTTCTGCTCCGCGGGGGGAGAGATCTCCCAGGTTTCCAATGGGGGTGGCGACCAGATATAAGGTTCCTGCCATGGCAGTGTCCTCCTCAGTGTTCCGGGGTGGTTTGATAGTGGACCGGCAAGACATCCAAGCCGGGACCACCCTCTTTGATAGCCTCCACCAGCACGGCGTAAGGAGGCTTGGTCAGATCGTAGGCCAGCAGCTGCATCCGCTTGGGGGTTAGCCGAGCCTGTTGTAGAGCGGC
Organism: Evtepia sp.; assembly: GCA_020025735.1. Classification (GTDB taxonomy): domain Bacteria; phylum Bacillota; class Clostridia; order Oscillospirales; family Oscillospiraceae; genus Evtepia. Next base: position 19,061 of record JAHHRP010000012.1, on the reverse strand, counting down.
AAAGAGCTCTGCCAGTCGTTCGGGGCGATAGACCAGGGCAAAGCGTCCTCCTGTTCGGGTCAGTCGGCCAGCTGACAGGCATAGGTCAGTGACAGAGCAAGTGTCATCCATGCGAGCTTGTCCTCCAGAGGTACCTGATCCTGCTCGAAAATAAGGGGGATTTGAAAGAACTAAGTGGAATTGGTCCCCTGGGACCAGGCGTTTTTCTCGCAAGTCTCCGGTGAGGATCTGTCCACGGAGGTGATTATCGGCCAGATTCTGACGGGCAAGGGCAGCGGCGCCGGGGTCCAGTTCAATCCCCAGCCGGTCCAGGGATTCCTCTCGCTGAGACAACAGCAGAAGAAGGGAGCCAATGCCACAGCCCAAGTCACACACGGACCATCCCCGCCGCAGCGTGCAGAAACGGGAGAGGAGTACACTGTCCCGCCCCAGTTTGAAGTAGGCATCTGATTGGGTCAGGCGATACTGCCCCAAATATTCCACCGAGGTCATGGAGCAGCCTCCCCTTCCTGGAGCATGGCCCGGATTTCCCGCAGCAGCCACCGCACGGTGCGGGCGGTCATGCCCCAGATAAAGTGGCCATCGTACTCATAAATGGGGACATCCATGAAGCCGGTTCGCCAGGGATAGTTTTTGGGAAATCCCATGCGTTCGTAGGGAAAACGATCGTCTACCTGGGCGGCCACTTTATAGCGGTATACCTCTTCGGGATAGGAGAGCAACGCATCCAAGGGAACAAAAAAGACATTTTTCACCTCAGCGGCGCTGGGCTTGAGGGCCGCAAGGCCTGCGGGGGTAATTTGTGCAAGGAAGGGGTAGACCACCCGGTCGCTGATGTCCTGAATCACATCCAAAGGGGCCAGCAGGTGAATTTCCTTCTGGGGGATGGCCAGTTCTTCCCAGGTTTCCCGCAGGGCGGTTTCCGATGGCGTCTCTCCTGGTTCCCGACGTCCTCCAGGGAAGCACACCTCACCGGGCTGGTGGCCCACCAGGGTCTCGGACCGGGTTTCAAAGAGTAAGGATAGCTTACCTTCGTGATGGACTAGGGGAACCAGGATGGCAAACTCGCCAACGGCACCTTGAATCCCGATTTCCCGTTGCGAAAAGTGTTTTTTTAGTTGTGCAAAGGTCATCCTTACGCCTCCTCTCAGGACTCAGGGATGGTGAATTGATCCAAAGGGTCCTCTTGCTGCCACAAAACAGGCCTGCCCTGGGTGAGGCTGGCTTTTACATCGAGTACGCGTTGGTTCCGGCTGCCTCGAAAGAGGAGATCATAGGACTTTTCCGCAGCGATAAAGAGACCGTCTACCAATACATCAGTTTCTTTCAGCAGGGCGGACCAGTGTTCGTTGCCGCGATCTCGGAGCGTTTCAAAGAGGTAGCCTGTGTAGGTCCACACCGTAAGACCACGGTCGTGGGCAGCCCGGGCAAGGATTGCACAGTCAGCGGCCTGGGCAAACGGCTCTCCGCCAGACAGCGTGAGGCCGTCAATGAGGGGATTTTTTTCCAGAGCTTCGATTAGTTCCTCTAGGGTAGTTTCCCGCCCGCCGGCTGGATTGTGGGTATCTGGGTTGTGACAGTCAGGGCAGTGGTGGGGACATCCCTGGGTGAAGACTGTAAAGCGCAGGCCGTATCCGTCAACAATGGAGTCGTTGACTGTGTTGGCGATTCGCATGGGGGCGAGCCTCCTTTTTCAAACTTGGTATGTTGAACATGATATCACATTTTGATCTCTGGAACAATGGGGGAGTCCTATTCCTATTGGTCGGGCGAACTGCACAAAGAGGGACTGGAAAGGGGCGATTTTTTTTCGTTTGGAAGGGGAAGAAATAGAAAACGCCTCTTTACTTTATCGAAGTAGAGTGGTAGTATACTAAATAGTCAAAAGAAAGGGGAGCATACCATGCAGCTGGATTGGAAGATCCTGCGCAGCGGGGAACAGACGATGTACCGCCTGCGGGGACTTTATGAGAGATGCGGTTACCGCCGGTTCAAAATGAGCAAATTTGAGGAGTACAACCTGTATGTACGCAACAAGGATTTTCTGGTCAGTGATCGGATGATTACCTTTACGGATGCACGCGGGGTCCTCATGGCGCTCAAACCCGATGTGACCTTGTCGATTATTAAAAATACCCGAGAGGGCGGGGTCGGCCCTCGGAAGGTTTACTATAATGAGACGGTCTATCGCTCCGGCAAGGGCGATGAGGCGTTTCAGGAGATCATGCAAACGGGCCTGGAGTGTATTGGCGAGCTGGACCTGTACCATATCTATGAGGTGACTGCCTTAGCCGTGGAGAGTCTGGCAGCCATCAGCCCTGATTATGTGCTGGATGTGTCCCATGTGGGGCTGGTGTCTGGATTTATGGAGGCTGCGGGGGTAGCTGAGGCAGACTATGGCCAGGTGATGGCAGCGGTTCGGGCCAAGAGTCTGGCAGGATTGGAAGAGTTTTGCCGCAGCCGGAATCTGAGCGGCACCGTTAAGGCACTGCTGGAGCGTCTGGTGACGACCTATGGCACCATGGAGACAGTTTTGAAAGACCTGGCCCCTCTGTGTGTGGGAGGAAAAAAGACGCGGGAAGCTTGGGAAGAACTGAACAGCCTTTGCGCCCTGCTGAAAGCCAACGGTTTGGGAGAAAAGGTTTATTTGGATTTCTCCGTGGAAGGAGATATGGGCTATTACAGCGGCATTGTTTTTCGAGGTTTTTTGAAAAATTTATCCGCTGGGGTACTCTCCGGGGGACAATATGATAAAATGGTAGAAAAAATGGGGAAACAGTGCGGAGCGATGGGCTTTGCCATTAACCTCAACGAATTGGAGCGTCTGGGGCCTGCCCAGCCAGCCTTTGACGCGGATGTACTGGTGCTCTACGATCAAGATACAGACCTTGCGGTTCTTACCAGCCGTCTGTCGGAATTGACGGCCAGGGGCAAACGAGTGCTGGCCCGGCGGCAAGGAGGCGGAGACCTGCGAACCAAAGAGACTGTAGACTTGAGAGGAGGGGGGAAAGGATGAAAGAGTTTCTGAATGTAGCCTTGCCCAAGGGGCGACTGGGAGAGCGGGTGTATACGATGTTTGCTCAGGCAGGCTTTCCCTGTGAGGAGCTGCTGGACCCCAAACGGAAACTGATTTTTGAAAACCCCGAGGCTGGGGTGCGCTACTTCTGGGTGAAGCCATCGGATGTGCCTGTTTATGTGGAACGAGGAGCTGCCGATGTGGGGGTGGCTGGAAAAGATATTTTGCTAGAGTATGAACCGGATATCTATGAGTTGTTGGATCTGAATGTGGGCAAGTGCCGTATGTGTGTTGCGGCTAGAAGTGGCTTTCGGGATGATCCAGACAAGACGCTGCGGGTGGCTACGGAATTCCCGCATATCACGCGGGCCTATTACAGTGCTCGCAGCCGGGACATTGATATCATTCGTCTCCATGGTTCCATTGAGATTGCCCCTATTTTGGATATGACAGATGTAATTGTGGATATTGTGGAGACAGGGACCACTTTGCGAGAAAATGACCTGATGCCCATTGAGACCATCGTTCCTATCAGTGCCCGGCTCATCGCCAATAAGGTGAGTTTTAAGTTCAAACATGAGGCCATCCAGACCCTTTCAGAAGGGCTGCGGGCGCAGGTGGCCGCCAAGGAGGCAGAGAAAAAATGATTGCAATCTGGAAGGAAGGGGAAACCGATCGGGGGACGATTTTCGCCCGGAAGGACCCAGTGGACTCTGTGGCTGAACCTGTGCGGGCGATTTTGGCTGATGTGCAGGCCAACGGGGATGCGGCCCTGAAGAGGTATACCAAGGAATTTGATGGAGTAGACCTGACGAGCATAGAGGTGGATGCATTCACGGTTGACGAGGGCTTCCGCAATGCGGATCCTGTGTTGGTGGAGGTGCTTTATCGAGCGGCCGACCGGATAGCTGCATTCCATCAGCGTCAGGTAAGGAACGGTTTTTTGATCAACGATGAGGACGGAATTGTAATGGGCCAGAAGGTCCTGCCCCTGGAGCGGGTGGGCCTGTATGTTCCTGGTGGTACAGCGGCCTATCCTTCTAGTGTGCTTATGAACTGTATTCCTGCTAAGTTGGCAGGGGTGAAAGAGATCTGTATGGTGACACCACCGGGAAAGAACGGCAGGATTGCCCCCAACATTCTGGCGGCTGCCCGCATTTGTGGGGTAGACCGTGTTTTTCGGGTGGGAGGTGCTCAGGCTGTTGCTGCCCTGGCTTATGGTACGGAGAGTGTACCACAAGTGGATAAGATTGTGGGTCCTGGCAATCAGTTTGTGGCTGAGGCGAAAAAGCAGGTGTTTGGCCAGGTGGGGATTGACATGGTGGCTGGCCCCAGTGAGATTTTGGTGATTGCGGATGGTAAGTGCAATCCTCAGATTGTTGCTGCGGACTTGCTCAGTCAGGCCGAGCACGATGTCAACGCCTCTGCGGTTTTGGTCACAGACAGCGAAGCCCTGGCCGTTGGGGTGCAGGCTGCGATTGAGGAGCAGATTCCAAAACTCCTGCGGAAAGACATTGCGCGGGCATCCATCGAGAGCAATGGCAAGATCATCTTAGCGCAGAGCTTGGATACTGCGGTGGAGATTTCCAATGAGATTGCCCCTGAACATTTGGAGATCTGTGTGGATCAGCCCTTTGACTACTTGAGCAGGATCAAAAATGCCGGATCGGTTTTCCTAGGGCGAAACTGCCCGGAGGCATTGGGAGACTACTTTGCAGGGCCAAATCACACCCTGCCTACCAGTGGAACAGCACGGTTTTCCAGCCCTCTTTCTGTGGATGATTTTGTCAAAAAGATGCAGTATACCTATTACACAAAAGATGCCCTGGCCAAAGCGCAGATGTCTGTGTCCAACTTTGCCAAGAAGGAAGGCCTTACCGGACATGCCCGCAGTATAGACATTCGCTTTGATCCTGGGGTTGTTAAGGAGGGTCAATGAGCCGCTTTCTCAATCACAAATACGCTGGCTTGACGGCGTACACACCTGGGGAACAGCCTCGGGACCGACAGTATATCAAACTGAACACCAATGAATCCCCTTACCCTCCCTCTCCGGCGGTCTTGTCGGCGTTGGAAGAGGCAGATGTGGCGGCGTTGCGGCTGTATTCTGATCCAGAAGGTACGTCGCTGCGGGAAAAGCTGGCGGGATTGTATGGGGTGGAGTCGGGACAAGTCTTTCTCTCCAATGGTTCGGATGATATTTTGAACTTTGCTTTTATGGCGTTTGGTTCAGATGGGGCGGTGTTTCCTAGTCTGACCTATAGTTTTTATCCTGTTTTTGCCAATCTTCATGGGGTGCCCTATGAGACGGTGCCTCTCCGAGAGGACTTTTCTGTGGATGCTGCCATCTTGGCAGGCCAGGGGAAACTGACGGTCTTGGCAAATCCGAATGCGCCCACAGGGGTGGCACTTTCCTTGGAGCAGGTGGAGTCTGTTGTGGCTGCGGACCCGAACCATGTTGTGGTGGTGGATGAAGCCTATGTGGATTTTGGGGCACAATCAGCGGTGACGCTGCTGGAAAAGTACGACAATCTGTTGGTTGTGATGACCTTTTCCAAGTCTCGTTCCATGGCTGGGGCTAGATTGGGGTTTGCCTTGGGCAGTCGGGACCTCATCCAGGATCTGGAGAAGTTGAAATATGCGACCAATCCTTATAACGTCAACCGCCTGACGCTGAAACTGGGAGAGGCGGCCGTGGATTCCAACGAATATTTTCGGGAGAATGCCCGGCGCATCATGGCGACCCGGTCCGAGACGGCCCAAAGGCTCCGGGATCTGGGTTTTTCCATGCCGGACTCCCAAGCGAATTTTCTCTTCCTTACGCACCCAGGGCTGGACGGAGAGGTACTTTACCAGAAGTGCAAAAGCCGGGGTATCCTCATCCGCCATTTTTCTGATCCAGCCATCGCTGGGTACAACCGGGTGACCATTGGCACAGAGACGGAAATGGCTGCCTTTGTGCAGGAGGCAGAAGAGATTTTACGAGAGGAGGGCTTGTGATGCGCCAGGTGCAGATCACCCGAAAGACTGGAGAGACCGATATTACCCTGACCCTGAATGTGGATGGGACGGGACAGCACAGCATCCAGACTGGGGTAGGTTTTTTTGACCATATGCTTGCTGGCTTTGCCCGTCACGGTTCCTTTGATCTGACGGTGCAGTGTCAGGGAGACGTTTGGGTAGACGATCACCACACCGTAGAGGATGTGGGGATCTGTCTGGGCCAGGCTTTTGCACAAGCGCTGGGTGAATTGCGTGGGGTAGAACGGTTTGGGCATATGTGGCTGCCCATGGATGAAGCGCTGGTGCTGGCGGCAGTGGATCTGTCCGGCCGTGGGATGCTCTGCTGGGAAGTGCCCATGCCGACAGAAAAGGTGGGGACGTTTGACACAGAACTGGCGAAAGAATTTTGGATTGCCTTTGTCCGGCAGGCAAATTGCACCCTTCACCTGCGAAAACTGGCAGGGGAGAACAGTCACCACTTGGTCGAAGGGGTATTCAAGGCGGCTGCCCGCAGTTTGAAGCAGGCGGTGGCACTGACCGGAGGGGAGGAGATCCCTTCTACGAAAGGAAGATTGGTATGATTGCGGTAATTGATTATGGTGTGGGGAACTTGTTCTCTCTTTGCCGTTCGTTGGAAGCCATCGGCCAGCAACCAGTGGTCACCGGGGACCCTGTCCTTCTGCGCCAGGCGGATAAATTATTTCTCCCTGGGGTAGGAGCCTTTGCCGATGCGGTGGAGAAACTTCGCCAGACTGGGCTGGATGAAGTTATCTGCCAGGAGGCCGCCAAGGGAAAACCTATTTTAGGCATCTGCCTGGGAATGCAGCTGCTGTTTGAGGAGAGTTTTGAGTTTGGGCACTGGAAGGGGCTGGGACTCATTCCTGGCAAGGTAGTCCCCATGGAGGGGGTTGTCCCTGCCGCATATAAGATCCCTCACATTGGCTGGAATGCCCTCCACACACCTCAGGGAGCAACACACCCACTGCTGGCATCGGTGCCTGACGAGGCGTGCGTTTATTTTGTCCATTCCTTCTATGCTGCTGACTGTGAGGAGGCAGTCATTGCCACAACGGAGTATGGTGCAGTTCTTACGGCTGCTGTTGCCAAAGGCAACGTGATGGGTTGTCAGTTCCATCCAGAAAAGAGCGGAGAAGTAGGATTGTCCATCCTGAAAACCTTCTGCGAAGGGAGTTGGTAAGATGCTAATTTTTCCTGCGATTGATCTCTATGGCGGACAAGCGGTCCGCCTATACCAAGGGGATTACAACCAGATGACGGTTTATGATCCGGTCCCGCTGCATACTGTGGAGAAGTTTGAAGCGGCGGGGGCCACCCACCTGCATTTGGTGGATTTGGAGGGGGCCAAGACGGGCCAAACCACCAATCTGCCTGCCATTGAGGAGATTACCGCCCATACCGGGCTGTTTGTAGAAGTGGGAGGTGGCATCCGCAGCATGGATACCGTCCGCCGCTACCTGGATGCTGGGGTCAGTCGGGTGATCTTGGGGACTGCTGCCGTCACCGATCCAGAGTTTACTGCGCGAGCGGTGGAGGTCTATGGGGACAAGATTGCTGTGGGAGCGGACCTAAAGGATGGCAAGGTGGCCATCAAGGGCTGGTTGGAGACCAGCCAGGATGGATGGCAGACGTTTTTTGACCGGATGGAGCAGCTGGGCGTGCAGACGGTCATTTGCACGGATATTTCCCGGGACGGTGCCATGCAGGGCACAAACCGGGCGCTGTACCGTACCTTGGCAGCCCGGTATGCCATGGATATCATTGCCTCGGGGGGAGTGTCCTCTCTGGAGGATATCCGGGCACTGAACGCAGCCGGGGTAGCTGGGGCGATTATCGGCAAGGCCTATTATACTGGTGCCATTGATCTGGCCCAGGCCATTGCCCTGGGGGAAGGAGAGAGTGTATGATTACCAAACGGATTATCCCCTGCCTAGACGTGAAAGATGGACGCGTAGTCAAGGGCGTGAAATTTGAGGGCTTGAGCGATGTCAGTTCTCCGGTGGAGTTGGCAGAGTATTACACCAAGAATGGGGCCGATGAACTGGTTTTTTATGATATTACAGCCTCTGCGGAAGGGAGGACACTATTTACGGATATCCTGCGCCAGACAGCCAGCCGCGTGTTTATTCCCCTCACAGTAGGGGGTGGTATCCATACGCTGGAGGACTTTGATCGAGTCCTCAAGTGTGGAGCAGATAAGGTTAGCGTCAATTCTGGGGCCATTCGCAACCCTGACCTGATCCGTCAGGCAGCTTTGCGGTATGGCAGTCAGTGTGTGGTACTCTCTGCGGATGTTAAGCGTGTAGACGGACAGTTCCGGGTGTTTGGCCGGGGCGGTCGGGATGACACAGGCATGGAGGCCATTGGATGGATCAAACGCTGTGTGGAACTCGGCGCGGGAGAGGTGGTGGTCAACTCCATCGACACCGACGGGGTCAAGGAAGGTTTTGATCTGGAACTGCTTGCCGCTGTTTGCGCGGCAGTGAAAGTTCCTGTGATCGCCTCCGGTGGTGCGGGAAAGACGGAAGATTTTGTGGAACTCTTCCAGACCTTGCCTGGGGTGGATGCAGGGTTGGCAGCATCGGTGTTCCACTTTGGGGAAATTGCCATTCCCCAGTTAAAGAATGCTCTGCGGCAACAAGGGATTTTGATGCGGTAAGATGGGGAGGATATGACCATGATCGACATGGAAAAACTAAAGTTTGATGAAAAGGGACTCATCCCTGCTGTTGTGGTGGATGGGAAGAGCGGTCAGGTACTTACCTTGGCGTATATGAACAAAGAGAGTCTGGAAATCTCCATGAAAGAGGAACGTACCTGTTTTTGGAGTCGTTCCCGACAGGAACTTTGGCGGAAGGGGGAGACCTCCGGGGCAGTGCAGCATATCATCGACATCACGGCTGACTGCGACTATGATGCCTTGGTGGTTCGGGTGAATAAGGAGGGACCTGCCTGTCACACAGGGGCGGAGTCCTGTTTCCATCACCCGCTGTTTGAGAGCCAGGAGAACACGGCGTTTTCCCTAGATGCCCTTATGGAGATGCTCCGGGGTCGGAAGGAACAGCCCCAAGAGGGATCGTATACTTCTTATCTGTTTGACAAAGGCATGGATAAGATTCTGAAAAAGGTGGGAGAGGAGTCCACGGAAGTCATCATTGCTGGCAAAGCGGAGGATAAGAAGGAGACTGTCTATGAGATTGCTGACTTAGCATACCATGTGATGGTCCTCATGCTCCAGCTGGGCATTTCTTTGGACGATGTACGTCAGGAGTTGGCCTCTCGCCATGTCATTGACAAGAAGGTAAAACAGGAGAAGATGACCTAAGGACAAGAAAAAAGCAGAGTTCCGTGACTTTTGGCGGAACTCTGTATTTGTATTTCCACATGTGCAGGAAAGAATCTCGGCCAAAAGTATTACGATTCCGCGTAGTCCGATGCGTTTCATGGCATTTGTGGAGATGTGAGGGATTGGCTTCTGTGGCAAGGGGAAACTCCCTCTTGACGGGCGGGAAAAAGCGTGATAGAATGTGGGCGTTATTAGGGAAGGAATGGTTTTGTATGAAAAAGCAGACCATCAGCATGAACAACGCATTTACTTACTATTACTTTATGACCTGCAAGGGAATAGGGTAATGGCAATTTGTGCTGGATAAAATTGCGGTCCTTCTTTGATTGACAGGAAGCTCACCATACGCCACACAGATTCCGTTCTGTGCGGCGTTTTTTTATTGCTTGGCTTCGCGCTGTCATGAGTACGTGAGGCTGATAGGAAAGGAGTAGAAAGTAATGATCGCAGTCTTAAAACCCGGTGCATCACCGGAGCGCACCCAGCATCTCATCCATTGGCTGGAAGAGCAGAATTTAGGCGTCCACATTTCCCACGGTGCGTATCAGACCGTGCTGGGTCTCATTGGCAACACCAGCAAGGTAGACATGGAGATGATTCAGAGCCTGGATATTGTGGAGTCAGTGACCCGTGTTTCTGATCCCTTCAAAGCGGTCAACCGCAAGTTCCACCCAGAGGATACTGTGATCCAGGTGGGAGATGCTGCCATTGGTGGCGGTGCGTTCTCCCTCATTGCCGGGCCTTGTTCTGTGGAGACCGAGGAGCAGATCACCTATGTGGCACAGGAGGTCAAAAAGTCAGGGGCGGCCTTTCTCCGGGGCGGTGCCTTCAAACCTCGTACTTCGCCGTATGACTTCCAGGGTCTGGGAGAAGAAGGCATCCGCCTGCTGCTGGAGGCCAAAAAGGCCACGGGCCTGCCCATTGTCACTGAACTCATGGACATTCGTACCTTGCCGCTGTTCGAGGAGGTGGATGTCATCCAAGTGGGGGCCAGAAATACCCAGAATTTTGATATGCTCAAAGAACTGGGCAAGACGAAGAAACCCATCCTCCTCAAGCGAGGGTTAGCGGGGACCATCAAGGAACTGCTCATGAGTGCTGAGTACATCATGGCCAGCGGCAACGAGCAGGTGATCCTCTGCGAGCGGGGCATCCGTACCTATGAATCCACTTACACCCGGAACACCCTGGATCTGTCGGTGGTGCCTGTGCTCAAGGACTTGACCCATCTGCCAGTGGTAGTAGATCCCAGCCATGCAACGGGTCATGCACATCTGGTGGAGCCGATGGCCATGGCTGCCGCAGCCACGGGAGCTGACGGTATCATGATTGAGGTTCATAACGATCCCCCCCATGCCCTGTGTGACGGGGCGCAATCCCTGACCCCGGAGCAGTTCGCGCACACCGCCAGAAAGATTTTTCGTATTCGGGAGGCGATGCAGATATGACCGTTGGCATCATCGGCCTAGGACTCATCGGAGGCTCTTTGGCCAAAGCATTTCGGCGGCAGGAGGAGATCACGGTTCTGGGCTGGGATGCAGATGCATCCATCACCGAGTTTGCCCAGATTGCACAGGCCATCCATGCGCCCCTGACGGACGATCGGTTGGGGGAGCTGGACCTCCTCCTGCTGGCCACCTATCCTGAAGCAGTGGTGGCGCATATGACACGATTGGCGCCTCTTTTGTCAGCTAAGACCACAGTGATCGACTGTGCTGGGACCAAGGAGAAGGTGTGTGCTGGGGTCTTTCCTCTGGCTGAGCAGCATGGCTTTCTTTTCCTTGGTGGCCATCCGATGGCAGGAACCCACCGTTCTGGCTTCCGCGCCAGTCGGGCAGATCTCTTTGAGGGGGCGCCCATGGTCCTCGTGCCGCCGCGGTTCGATGACATCCGTTTGTTGGATCGAGCCAAAACGCTGTTAGAGCCAGTGGGTTTTGGGCGGATTTCCATTACGACGGCCCAGGAGCATGATAAACGCATCGCCTTTACTTCGCAAATGGCCCATGTGGTGTCCAATGCCTATATCAAAAGCCCCACAGCTCGGAATCACGATGGATTTTCTGCGGGGAGCTACAAAGACTTGACTCGGGTGGCGTGGCTCAATCCTGCCATGTGGGCAGAGCTCTTTTTGGAGAACAAAGAAAACCTTCTCTTTGAATTGGAGACCTTCATGACGGCGTTGGGAGAGTATCAAAAGGCGCTGCGGGAAGAGGATTTCGATTCTCTTTGCAGACTGTTGGATGAGGGACGACAGATCAAAGAGGAGGTGGACGGGGCATGACCACCGTAACAGTAACAGCGTCCCAGCAGTATGATGTAAAGATTGGGCGAGGGCTGCTTTCTGCTGTGGGCAAGGAAGCGTCCAGGCATTTCCAGGGCAGGACTGCTGCGGTTGTTTCTGACACCAATGTGGCGCCTTATTATCTGGAAACCGTAACAGAAAGCCTGAGACGAGGGGGCTTCCGGGTTTGTTCCTTTGTGTTCCCCGCAGGGGAGGCACAGAAAAATGGCGGTACTTATCTGGACTTGTTGGAGTTTTTGGCGCAGGAACACCTGACCCGAGCCGATGGACTCATTGCGTTGGGCGGCGGTGTGGTAGGGGATCTGACTGGGTTTGCTGCCGCTACCTTCCTGCGGGGCATTTCGTTCCTTCAAGTGCCAACGACCCTGCTGGCGGCAGTGGATGCTTCGGTAGGAGGCAAGACTGCCATTGATTTGCAGGGAGGTAAGAATTTGGCGGGGGCTTTTTATCAGCCCTGCGGGGTCCTGTGTGATTTGGATACCCTGGAGAGCCTTCCGGCATCGGTGTTTGCTGACGGCTGTGCTGAGGTCATCAAGTACGGCATGATAGGGGATGCCGCTTTGTTGGATAGATTGGAAAAGACGGATTTTCGAGCAGATCCTGAAGAGATCGTTGCCCGCTGCGTTGCCCAGAAACGAGATTTGGTAGAACAGGACGAGTTTGACACGGGTGCTCGGCAGCTGCTCAACCTAGGCCACACAGTAGGCCATGGGGTGGAGGCTTGCAGTGCCTACACCATCTCCCATGGGAAAGCGGTGGCGATTGGGATGACGATTGTGACCCGTGCGGCGGTGTCCTATGGTCGATGCCCCAGGGGGGTTCTGTCCCGTTTGACGGCACTGTTGGAGCGGTATCATCTGCCCATTCATACAGAGTATCTGGCACAGAGTCTTTATGAAAAAACCTTGTCAGACAAAAAGCGGTCCGGGGATACGATTGCCCTGGTGGTGCCCATAGATTGGGGAAAAAGTCAGCTGCAGCAGATCCCTGTGGGGGAACTGGCAGCATGGATTGAAAGGGGAAACGCGCTGTGACTGTTACCATTCAACCAGGAACGGCTCAGGGGACCGTGGCTGCCATTCCGTCCAAATCGGCGGCCCATCGGTTGCTCCTCTGTGCGGCACTGGCAGATCATCCTACTCAGGTGGTCTGCCCACAGTCTTCCCAGGACATTGATGCTACCCTTCGGTGCCTGCGGGGGCTTGGGGCATCCATTCAGGCGCAGGAGGACGGGTATGAGGTGGTGCCCATCGACCGTCATAAGGCTGTGGCGCCTTGCATTTTAGATTGTGGAGAAAGTGGCTCTACCTTGCGGTTTCTTCTTCCTGTGGTTGGAGCGCTGGGAGCAGAGGCAACATTTCAGATGGCAGGCCGTTTGTCCGAGCGTCCGATGGAGCCTCTGATCCGTCAGCTTCAGGCCAACGGATGTACCATTACACAGAATCACCAGGCGCAGACCTTGACCATCTCTGGTCAGCTGGTTCCGGGAACGTATTGTCTGCCGGGCAATGTCTCTTCCCAGTTTATTTCTGGGCTGCTCTTTGCGCTGCCTCTTCTATCAGGGGAGAGTAGTTTGACGGTGGAAGGGGAGCGGGAGTCGGAAAGTTATCTCCATCTGACCCTCCGAACTTTGGCCGATTTCGGCGTGATCCCAGAGGAAACCGATGAAGGGTGGATCATTCGTCCCCGGCGCTGCCGCAGCCCTAAATTTGTCCGGGTGGAAGGTGATTGGTCGAATGCAGCGCCCTGGCTGTGTCTGGGCGCGCTGGGAGGTGAGGGGATCACGGTCACTGGGATGGATCTGGATTCCCTTCAGGGAGATAAGGCGATCTGTGATGTGCTGGCTCGGATGGGTGCCCGGGTGGGGCACATTGCCGACCGTATAACAGTGTGCCGGGGCAGGTCCGCAGCCGCAGAACTTAATGCCCGGGACATCCCCGATTTGGTCCCCGTTTTGGCAGCTGTGGCGGCAGTCATGCCTGGGACTACGCATATCCTTGGTGCTGCCCGGCTGCGGCTGAAGGAGTCTGATCGACTAACCACTACGGCCCGTGTCCTCAATGCCCTGGGCGGTCAGGTAGAGGAGACGGAGGAGGGCCTTGTGATTGTTGGCCGTCCTGTTCTGGCAGGTGGTCAGGTGGATGCCTTTGGCGATCATCGGATTGCGATGGCGGCGGCGGTGGCTTCTGGGGCCTGCACTGGTCCGGTGGTGATTACCGGTGCCCAGGCGGTGGAGAAATCCTACCCTGCGTTCTGGCGCGTGCTGCGTGCTTTGGGAAAAAGGGTGGAAGAAGATTACTTTGGCCCTTGACGGACTGCCGGGGATATTTCATAATGGGGATGTTGTAATGAGCAGTATTTACCATGGTCATCTGACCGTTTCTATTTTTGGCCAGTCCCACGCCCCGGCCATCGGGGTGACCGTGGACGGACTGCCCGCTGGAGAGGCAGTGGATCTGGCAGAACTTCAGACTTTCTTGGCTCGACGGGCACCGGGTACCGGGCCATGGTCAACCACCCGGAAGGAGGCCGATCAGCCGGAGATTCTGTCCGGGTTGGACCGGGGACGGACCTGTGGAGCGCCCTTGGCGGCGATCATCCGAAACACCAATACACGGTCTAAAGATTATGAAAATCTTCGAGACATTCCTCGCCCCGGTCATGCAGACTACACTGCCCAGGTGAAGTATGGGGGATTTCAAGATGTGGCAGGAGGCGGCCATTTTTCTGGCCGCCTTACGGCTCCGCTGTGTATTGCTGGGGGGATCTGCAAGCAGCTGCTGGCCCGACAGGGGATTTATGTGGGGGCGCATATCGCTGCCATCGGAGAGATTGCCGATGAGAAGTACGATCCAGTGGAGTTGACAAAGGAACAGCTGCTGGCCCCTGGAGCAAAAGTGTTTCCTGTGATAGACGATGCCGCGGGACAGACCATGCAGGAGGCCATCGCCGCAGCCAAGGCAGAACTGGATTCTCTGGGCGGTGTTGTCCAGTGTGGGGTGATCGGTCTGCCTGTGGGCCTGGGAGATCCTATGCTGGACGGGATGGAGAACCGGATTGCGCGTCTGGTCTTTGCGGTCCCCGCTGTGAAAGGGGTGGAATTCGGCTTGGGGTTTGCTGCTGCTGCGTTGCGCGGCAGCCAGAACAACGATCCCTTTTATATGGATGGGGACCAGGTAAAGACTCGCACCAACCATGCTGGAGGAATTTTGGGTGGCATCACCAATGGGATGCCGCTGCTTTTCCAGGCGGCGGTGAAGCCGACCCCTTCTATCGCGCGGCCCCAAGAGAGTGTGTGTTTGTCCCGAAGAGAGAATGCCATCTTAACCATCCATGGTCGTCATGACCCCTGCATTGTTCCACGGGCGGTTCCCTGTCTGGAAGCCGCTGCGGCCATTGCTGTCTATGACGCGTTGCTGGAAGAGTGGGAAAGGAGCAAGTAGCTACATGAGTTTAGAGAAATTGAGAGAAGAAATTGACACCATCGACGACACCTTAGCGCAGGCGTTTGCCCAGCGTATGGCGGTGGTGGCACGGGTGAGTGAAGAGAAACGGGCGAAGGGGCTGCCTACGTTAGATCCTGCTCGAGAGCGGGAAAAATTGGCAGAGATTGCAGAGAAGCTCCCGCCAGAACTGGCGCAGTATGGCTGTGCGCTGTGGTCTATGCTCTTTGAGATCAGCCGTGGGTATCAGAATGCGGCCAATCCTCAGCCCTCGGATCTGCGGAAGGAGATCCAGGCGGCGATGGAGAACACGCCAAAGCTCTTCCCGCCTTCTGCCACTGTGGCTTGCCAGGGGGTGGAGGGGGCCTATTCTCAACTGGCCTGTGAAAAACTGTTTAAACACCCGCAGGTGATGTATTTCGGGAGTTTTGAGAGCGTTTTCACTGCCATCGAGAATGGGTTCTGTGAGTATGGGGTTCTCCCCTTGGAAAACAGCACCGCCGGATCAGTCAAGCAAATTTATGACCTGATGCTTCACCACAGCGGTTTTAAGATTGTCCGCTCTACCCGGATGAAGATCGACCACAATCTGGTGGCAAAGAAAGGGACGAAGTTGGAGGATGTCAAGGAGATCTTCTCTCATCCCCAGGCCATCAGCCAGTGTGCAGCTTATCTGGAAAAGCTGGGCAAGGAGGTGAAGGTAACACCCTGTGAGAACACCGCTGCCGCCGCCGCTGCTGTGGCGCAAACGGACCGGACGGATGTAGCTGCGATTTGTTCCCATAACTGCATTGCGCTCTATGGGCTGGAGCGTCTGGCTGCGGATATTCAAGACCGGAGCAACAACTACACCCGCTTCATCTGTATTTCCAAAAAACTGGAGATCTATCCTGGGGCAGACAAGACCTCCCTTATGGTGGTCCTGCCCCATCGGCCGGGTTCTCTGTATCAGATTCTGGCCCGGTTTTACAGTCTGGGCCTGAACCTGATCAAGTTGGAAAGCCGCCCTCTTCCTGATCGGGAGTTTGAGTTCATGTTCTATTTTGATTTGGAGACTTCGGTCTATTCTGAGGAGTTTATCCGGCTGGTGGATGACCTGTCTGCTGTCTGTGAGGAGTTTCAGTATTTGGGTAGTTATAGTGAGGTGATTTGATGCGCTGCGGACTGTTGGGAGAAAAACTGGGACACAGCTATTCCCCGGAACTACATACCTTTTTTGGGGACTACGATTATGAGTTGTTTGAGGTTCCACCGGATCAGTTGGGGGATTTTGTGCGCATCCGAGACTTTCATGGTTTGAATGTGACGCTTCCCTATAAGACCACCATGCTAGCGATCTGTGATGAATTGACCCAGGCCGCTGCGGCTATTGGCAGTGTGAACACAGTGGTCAAGCAGCTAGACGGTTCCCTGCTGGGAGACAACACCGATGCTGCAGGGTTTGAGGGTATGGTGTGGAAGAGCCGGATGCGAATTTTAGACCGTAAGTGCGTGGTGCTCGGGTCAGGGGGCGCAAGTCTGGCGGTGCAGTATGTTCTGCGAAAGTTGGGTGCAGGGGAGATTGTGGTGATTTCTCGCAGCGGAGAAAACAATTACAAAAACCTGGACAAGCATGCAGATGCATCAATCCTTGTGAATACCACGCCTGTGGGTATGTATCCCAACACGGCAGCGTCTCCCGTGGATTTGCGGGAATTTCCTCAGTGCGAGGGTGTTTTGGATCTGATTTATAATCCCGCGCGCACCGCGTTGATCCAGCAGGCAGAGGCACTGGAGATTCCTTGTTTGGGCGGGTTATATATGTTGGCGGAGCAGGCTCGTTGTTCTGCTCAGATTTTTACCGGGGAAGTTATCCCTGCCATCCGAGCCAAGGAGGCCTATCATGCCCTGCGCCGCCGGAAGGAGAACCGTATTCTCATTGGGATGCCTGGTTGTGGTAAAAGTACCGTAGGCCAGGCATTGGCTGAGATGCTGGGGCTGCCTTTTGTGGACTGTGACCGAGAGATGGAAAAGGTTTTGGGTATGCCTGTAAGTGAGTACATTACCCGCTATGGAGAGGACGCATTTCGGACAGAGGAGGCTGGTCTGCTCAAAGAACTGGGCAAAGCCTCTGGGTTGGTGATTGCTACTGGAGGAGGGTGTGTTACCCGGGCGGAGAATTATCCTCACCTGCATCAGAACGGAGCCATTATCTTCTTGGAACGTGAGCTGTCAAAACTCCCCAAAAAGGGACGGCCTCTCTCTTTACGGGGGAACTTGCAGGATATGTATACCATGCGTTTGCCGATGTATCGGCGCTTTGCGGACATCACCGTGGACAACAATGGATCGGTGGAGAGCGTAGCCAAGCGCGTGGAGGAGGCTTATGAACATTTTAGTGATTAACGGTCCCAACCTGAACTTGTTAGGGATTCGGGAGCCGGAGCTATACGGCAGACAGGATTATGCTGCGCTGGTGGCATTGGTTGAGGAAACCTGTGCCGAAGCAGACATGAAGGTAGAGATCTTTCAATCGAACCATGAGGGAGCGATTGTGGACAAGATCCAGGAGGCCCTGGGGAAATTTGATGGAATTCTCATCAATCCGGCTGCCTATACCCATACCAGTGTAGCCATTCTGGATGCGCTGAAAGCAGTGGACTTGCCAGCAGTAGAAGTACATATTTCAGAAGTATCCCAGCGGGAGGACTTCCGCCAGATTTCTTACGCAGGGATGGCCTGTGTCAGAACTTATATGGGCTTGGGACTAGAGGGGTATCGGCAAGGCCTTCTGTTCTTGAAGGAGTACCTGCAAAGTCACTAAAGGCATGAATAAACAACAAACAGGACACCTAGCAGTACCAGTTTCTGCTAGGTGTCCTGTTTGTTGTTTTGGGGATTGGTGTGTTAAGGGATCATTCTCCGGTGGATGTACTCTTCTAAAAAATCTGTGGTTCCCTCCAAGCCTAGCCGGGAGGTATTGATGGTCAGGTCGTAAGTGTCTCCATGTCCCCATGGGGTAGGGCAGTGCTCGTTGTGGTAAGCTGCTCGGCGTTTGTCACCTTTGCGAATGAAGTCTAAAGCGTTTTCTTTGGACAATTCTTTGGCACGGCAGATGACATGGATGCGCTCTTCCAAGTCTCTGGAGATGAAGATAGAGACCAGTCCTGGATAATCCCGTAGAATGTATTCTGCACATCGCCCTAAAACCAGGAAAGAGGTGCCGGAGGCGGCTTTCTCCTGCAAGAAACGAAATTGTAGCGCAGCCAAGCCTGCTTCAGCAGAGTTGTTCAGCCCACGGACGGTACGGGAGAAGAGTCGATTTTTGGGTGCTTCCTCGTACTGGCGCAGGGCATCGGCGTCCAAATGATGTTGGGTGGCAATTTCAGTAATGAGATTCTTGTCATATAGGGGCAGGTTTAAGCGTTGGGATAAGGCATCTGCGATTTTGTGGCCGCCGCTGCCGATCTGGCGGCCTAAGGAAACGATCAACTGCTTCATGGCACATCTCTCTTTCGTGTATTGTTTTTGATTGCAAAGGACAGGAGAAAACCAATGGAGAATGGCGGGATATGGAGAAGAGTAGCTTGTCCAGAAAGTGGGAGTGGGAATAGAGGGGAGAAACGAGGGGTTGTTGACGGAAAAGGGAGGGTGTGCTATGCTCATAAATAGAACAGATGTTCTATTTTGGCTGTGCTTGAGAAATGCGGAATGTTTGGGTTGTGCAGTTTTTGTGCGCGAGGATAAAGGAAACTCAATTTTATATCAAGAAAAAAGCGATCGATAGGAATCGATCACTTTTTCTGGTGGAGGAGGATGGATTCGAACCATCGAAGTCGACGACAACAGATTTACAGTCTGCCCCCTTTGGCCACTCGGGAACTCCTCCCTATAAAATTTTTGGAGCTGGTGGACGGACTCGAACCCCCGACCTGCTGATTACAAATCAGCTGC
>JAHHRP010000119.1 GCA_020025735.1 Evtepia sp. | reverse complement strand
GGATAGAGTGCTTCTATCAGGATATGAACACAATGCGGTTACCCGGCCTTTGGCCACTATCCCAGACCTGCACATTAAGGTTATCCGGGCACCGCTGTTCTGCCCTAGTCTCTTTTTGGAGGAACTGAAACGGCAGCTGAATCAGGGGGTAGATGTGATGATCTGCACCCATGTGTCCAATGTGTTCGGGTATGTGCTTCCCATGGAGGAGATTGCTGCTTTGGGCCGGCGGCAGGAGATCCGTCTTAGCGTGGACGCGGCCCAATCAGCCGGAATCTTGCCGGTGCGCTTGGCAGATTGGGGAGCGGAGTTTGTAGCAATGCCTGGGCACAAAGGACTATATGGCCCTCAAGGGACCGGCCTGCTGCTGTGTCGTCAGAGCGGAGAACCCCTCTTGGCTGGCGGTACAGGAAGTTTGTCCCGGCAGCAAGAGATGCCTAGCTTCCTGCCTGATCGACTGGAGGCAGGGACCCATAATATGCCAGGGATTGCAGGTCTACTGGCAGGGCTGCGGTTCCTCCGCCGGAAAGGCATTTCAAATTTGCTGCGCCATGAGCAGGCACTGATCCGTCAGGCAGTGGAGGGAATGTCTCAGATGTGTGGAGTCCAGGTGTATGCCGCCAAAGAGAAGGGATGCCAGACAGGTGTCGTTTCTTTCCGTGTCACGGGTCGTGATCCAGGTTGGGTGGCTGAGGCATTGGGACAGCGGGGGATTGCGGTTCGTGCCGGGCTTCATTGTGCACCTTTGGCACATGCTTCTGGTGGAACTGAGGCCACGGGTAGTGTGCGGATGAGTGTCTCTGCCTTCAATACGTCCCAGGAGGTGGAGCGTTTTTTGAAAATCTTAAGGCGGCTGCGGTAACAGTTGGGCAGAGAGTGCAGGCGTATTTGGCCGGATAGACGGTCTGAGAAAGCCATTTATATGGATGGCTCGAAAAGCCTGCTGTCTGATGATGCAGACGGCAGGCTTTTTTATGTGCAGTTGGATTGCTGAGATGAAGGTCTTGCAGAAAACCAAGGAAGGCGTGTGGAGACGTTGAGAGAACTGGTGAAAATTCCATTGTTGGCGGGGTTGTAAATGGGGAGGAAATACAGTATAATAACTTGAATTACCATGAGAAACTTGGCCAATTATGCCCTAAAGGAGGTGGGAGAGATGACATCTTTTTTGCAGTACTGTGTAAACTTTGTCAGCTATCTGCGGCTGATGACAGTTGCTGACCTCATTGATATCGTCATCTTGTCCTTCCTGATTTACAAATGTATTGGCATCTTCCAGCGGACCAACGCTGCCAAAGTGGCCCGTGCGTTGCTGCTGATTGTCATTGCCTTGTGGATATCGTATCATTTTAACCTCAATGCCATCAATTTCCTGCTTAACAAAGCGGTAGAATTGGGACTGCTGGCCCTGGTGGTCATTTTTCAGCCTGAAATCCGTCGTTTCTTAGAGCGGATCGGCAGCAATAATGTTTATAGTGTCTCTCGCCTTTTTCGAGATGAACTCCCTGTGAGTGAAGTGGAGGAGACGATCAATGAAACTGTGGAAGCTTATGCAGAAATGTCCAAAAATCGGGTGGGTGCCTTGATGGTCTTCGAGCGGGAGACGAACCTGTCAAATATCATTTCGTCTGGTACTCCCTTCCAGTCTACCGTGACCAGTGAGTTGTTAAAAAATATCTTCTATCCCAATGCGCCTCTTCACGATGGAGCAGTGGTGGTCCGCAAAGGGAAGATTGTTGCAGCTGCCTGTATGCTTCCCATGTCTGAGAGTATGAACCTGAGCAAAGAATTGGGGATGCGCCATCGAGCTGGCCTTGGTATGAGTGAACGATCTGACGCAGTGGTGGCTATTGTTTCTGAGGAGACAGGGGCTATTTCTGCGGTGGTTAACGGGAACCTTCGCCGGCATCTCTCCCCGGAGACATTGGGCCGTATCCTCCGCAATGAACTTCTGTCCCAGGAGTGGGTTAGCCCCGGTAAGAAACATAGGACGGGGCTGTTCAGGAAAGGTAGGGGAGGACAATCGTGACCAACCCAAAGAAAAACCGCAAAACATTTAACATCATCATGGCTGTGATTCTAGCTATGGGTGTGTGGCTGTATGTCATCAATGTAGAAAATCCCACCAGCACAGCAACCATTCGAGAAATCCCTGTGACTGTGGTGGGGGAGGATACCCTGGCTGAGCGAGGGCTGATGCTCACAGCACAAAGCCAAGACCGGATTACTTTGAAATTGTCTTGTCGGAAAAAAACATTGATGAAACTTTCTGCAAAAAATATCAACTTAGAGTTGGATCTCTCTTCTGTCACTGTTGCGGGGACACATACGCTGAGCTGTCAGTATACCTTTCCCAACAGCATCGGCTCGGACAGCATCTCCATTTCAAATTGGGAAGATCTGCGCGTTACGGTGACTGTGGAGAAGCAGAGTACAAAAGAGATTCCGGTTCGGGGAGAGTTTATTGGCACAGAGGCAGAAGATTGTTTGGCAGGTATGGTAACCACAGAGCCTGCGGCCATCAAACTCACAGGACCAGCCGATACCCTAGATGGAATTTCTTATGCGCTGGCATCGGTAGGCGGTAAGGAAATCAGCGATACGCTGGTAGAGTCTTCCGGTGTGGTTTTTATGGGTGCTGAGGGGACTCCAGCTGATCGGAAGAATGTCACTGCCAGTGCAGAGACAGTGCAGGTCACTGTCCCGGTGCGGAAGGTGGTATCTGTGCCATTGACAGTGGACCTTATGGACGGTGGCGGTGTCAGTAAGGATACGATGAAAGTGGATGTTTCTCCTAAGACCGTTACGGTTGTGGCGAAGAAGGAGGGAGAACCTTTGCCAGAGTCCATTTCCTTAGGTCAGATTGACTTGAGTGCCATGACGGCTGACGCATCCTATGCTATCCCTGTTCACTTGCCGAAGGAAGTTACAGCCTGGGGAAAACAAGTGCGGTATGCTTCTGTTTCTCTACACGTTGAGAAGGCAATCTCCCGACAGATCTTGGTGAAGAACATTACCTATGAAAATGTGCCGGAAGGCTGTGAGGTCAAACCGATTACAGAAGGAATATATGTTTGGATCCGTGGAAAAGACAACTTGGTGAAAGACTTAGATCCCAGCCAGATCCATGTGACAGTGGACTTGTCAGAGACCGCTTTTCTGGACAAGCTGCAGCGGTTTCCTGCTAAAGTGAGTCTTACTGAGGCAAAGGAATGGAGCGTTTTGGGTACGCATTACAGCATTGCACTGCGTGTGCAGCAGCAGTGAGCTGTGTCAGTTTGCTACAGAAGGAAGGTTTTATTTTATATGGAACAAATCGCAATGGTAAAATCCGTCCGGGAGGATGGTATGGCGCAGGTGGCCGTCCATCGAGAGACTGCCTGTGGTGCCGCCCATAGCTGTGCTGACTGCGCCGGATGTGAGAAGATGATGACTAGGACCGAAAACATGGTTCTAGCGTACAACGATGCTGGGGCCAATCCTGGGGATATGGTGACGGTTCGCAGTGAGAATGGAAATTTTTTTAAGACAGCAGCCATTGTTTATATCCTTCCCCTGGTTTTGGCAGTGGCATTTTATATCGGTGCCACGGCAATGAGCTTGGGCAGCGAAGGTATACGGGCCTTGTGCGCCGGGGGGGGATTTGTGATCGGCATTCTACTGGCGGTGGTCTGGGACCGATACATGAAGAAAGTCAGTGGACTGCGCTTCCACATTGTGGAGATCAAGCGGGCATGTTCGGGTATGTAAGAGCGATTACACCTGTCCTATCATCAGAAGATGCTCAGCGGTACGAGGCGGTTTACTGCGGCTTGTGTCACACCTTGGGAATGCGATATGGAAAAACAGCCCAGCTTATCCTAAACTATGACTTTGTGTTTCTGGCAATCCTGTTGTCGCAGCCGGAGACGGAGGTGACATTTCCTTGTTGTCCTTGTCCGATCCATCCATGGAAAAAGAAACATTGCTGGCTGGGAAGCCCTGCGCTAACAGCAGCAGCAGATGCCACGGTGATTCTCACCTGGTGGAAACTCCAGGATGCCATTCGAGACGGCGGCGTGGCGGAAAAGATCAAGAGTCAGATGGCAGCTCTGGGACTGCGCAAACATTATAAAAAAGCAGCAGCGTATCGGCCGGAATTTAACCGTACGGTACAGGACTGTTTGTCACAGCTGCATGGGATGGAGCAGGAAAATTTGGCCTCCCTTGATCGACCAGCAGATACGTTTGCCCGGATTCTTCAGGCAGCAGCCACAGAGGGTCCGTTGGCTGCCCGTACCCATGGTATCCAGCAGATTCTATATCACACAGGCCGGTGGATCTATTTGGCTGACGCGTGGGATGACTTGGCTGAGGACAGAAAAAAAGGAACTTATAACCCCTTGCTTGCTCGCTTTGGAGATCAGGCAGAACAGGCCAAGGAAGCGCTGCGGGAGACCATGCATGTCTCTTTGGGTCTGGCTGATACCGCCTTTTCTCTGCTGGAGTGGGGTGACTGGGAGAGCTTGCTCAGACACATTCTTTTCACTGGATTGCCTGCTGTTGAGGAGGCTGTATTTACCGGACAGTGGAAGGAACAGAAACGTTTATTTCATCGTGACCGTATTACCGGGCAGCGACCCGGACCGAAAGAATAAGGAGAACAAGAAGTATGAATGATCCCTATGCCGTGTTGGGTGTGAATTCCTCTGCCAGTGATGACGAGATCAAACGCGCCTACCGGGACTTGGTGAAAAAATATCATCCAGACAATTATGT
>JAHHRP010000118.1 GCA_020025735.1 Evtepia sp. | reverse complement strand
TAAAATCATAAAGAAGCTAGAGAAAGCTGGTTTGGTAGAGATTGTCCGGGGGAATGCTGGTGGCTGTCGTTTGAAAGCAGATTTAGATAAAATCTCTCTGTATGATTTTATCGCAGCAATGGAGGAGCGCAGTGGCTTGAGTGCCTGTATGGATCCGACCTACCAGTGTGCTTGGCGGAAGGAAAATGGAAGCTGTACAATTCACTGTCGCTTGGCAGAGATCCAGGAAACATTAGATCAGGAACTGAGTCGGCGTACCCTGGGGCAGATTTTATGTGAAAACTGATCTACTGTCCTTCTTTTTACCCCTAAATTAGACGTTTTTTATCAAGATTGATGATACTGATAAGGAGGTACCGACATGCTGTTTCAGACCACCCAGAAGCATGAGGAACTGCGGGCAAAGATCCGCGCCTTTGCAGAGGAGGAGATCAAACCGATTGCCTTCCTCTTGGATCAGCAGAACGAATTTCCCGAAGAGGCTGTTCAGAAGTTGGGCAAGCTTGGGTTTATGGGCATTCCCTATCCCAAGGAATATGGCGGGGCAGGGTTGGATGCACTCAGCTATGCCATTGCCGTGGAGGAACTGGCCCGGGTTGACGGCGGCTCGGGCGTAATTCTCTCAGCACATGTATCCCTGGGGTCCTGGCCCATCTTTGCCTACGGCACGGAGGAGCAGAAGCAAAAGTATCTGGTTCCGCTGGCCCGGGGGGAGAAGATCGGCGCATTCGGCTTGACCGAACCCAATGCAGGCTCCGATGCTGGCGGCACAGAGACCACAGCGATCCTTAAGGGAGATCACTATGTGCTCAACGGCGGCAAGATCTTCATTACCAATGCTCCCAAGGCAGACACCTATGTAGTCTTTGCTCTCACCACGCCTGATATTGGGACTAAGGGCATTAGTGCTTTTATTGTGGAGAAAGGATGGAAGGGATTCCATTTTGGGGACCACTATGACAAGATGGGCATTCGCTCTTCTACCACAGCAGAGCTGATCTTTGACAATGTAGAGGTGCCCAAGGAAAACCTGTTGGGTAAGGAAGGCGAGGGCTTCAAGATTGCCATGACCACCTTAGATGGAGGTCGTATCGGCATTGCTGCACAGGCGTTGGGAATTGCCCAGGGGGCCTATGAAAATGCCTTGGCCTATGCGAAGGAGCGCATCCAGTTTGGCAAGCCTGTGGGCTTCCAGCAGGCCGTTTCCTTCAAACTGGCTGATATGGCCACGAAGCTCCGCTGTGCCCGGATGCTGGTTTATTCCGCCGCAGAGATGAAAGAGGAACACGTTCCTTATGCAACTGAGGCTGCCATGGCTAAGCTGTATGCCTCTGACATTGCCCTGGAAGTTACCAACGATGCCCTCCAAATCTATGGCGGCGCTGGCTTCATGAAGGGCATGGAGGTTGAACGGGCCTATCGGGATGCAAAGATCACGACCATCTATGAGGGGACCAACGAGATTCAGCGAGTGGTCATTTCTTCCCATCTGCTGGGCAAGCCCCCCAAGAGTGAGAGCGGCTCCTCCAGTCGAGCAAAGAAACCCGCACCCATCACTGGGGTGCGTAAGCGGGTGATTTTCCGGGAGGGGAGTGCCGAAGAGCAAGTGGCTGCCCTGGTAGAACATCTGAAGAAAGATGGCCATGACTTCACGGTAGGCATCCCGATGGATACGCCCATTGCACAAGCTGAGCGGGTGGTTTCTGCCGGCAAGGGTATTGGTGAGCAGAAGAATATGGCGCTTATTGAGGACCTGGCTCGGAGCGCAGGGGCAGCAGTGGGATCGTCCCGTCCGGTGGCAGAGACATTGAAGTATGTGCCCTTGAACCGGTATGTGGGTATGTCCGGCCAGAAGTTTACAGGAAACCTCTATATCGCCTGTGGCATTTCCGGCGCAGTGCAGCACTTGAAGGGAATCAAAGACGCGTCCACCATTGTAGCCATCAATACCAACGCAGGTGCACCGATCTTTAAAAACTGTGACTATGGCATTGTGGGTGATGTGAAGGAGATCTTGCCGTTGCTTGCGGCTGCTCTGGACACAGGAACAAAGGAGCCAGCACCCCCTATGGTGAAGATGAAGCGTCCCAGAATGCCTAAGCCTGAACCCATCGGTAAGCACTATGTCTGCGGCGGCTGTGGCTATGAATATATCCCAGAGCAGGGAGATCCCGATGGAGATGTGGCTCCTGGTACTCTTTTCGAGGCATTGCCTGAGGAGTGGGTATGTCCAGAATGTGCTGAAGCGAAGGGCCAGTTTATTGAAGCCTGATCGATCCCCATACGATATGATAAAAGGAGGAACGAATGATGCATTGTGTCAGAACCGTTACCGATAACCTTTATTGGGTGGGGGCCAATGACCACCGTCTGGCCCTGTTTGAGAACATCCACCCCATCCCCAAGGGGGTAAGCTACAATGCTTACTTGCTGCTGGATGAGAGCAGCGTACTATTTGACACCGTGGACTGGTCGGCTTGCCGTCAGCTGTTGGAAAATCTGGACTATCTTCTGGCAGGCAGACCGCTGGATTACCTGGTCATCAACCATATGGAGCCTGACCATGGGGCTTCTATTGAAGAGATTTTGCTCCGATATCCTGGCGTAAAAGTGATCTCCACAGAGAAAGCCTTTATGCTCATGCACCAGTTTGGTTTCCATGTGGAAGAACATGAATGTATCCAGGTACAGGAGGGAGATACCTATACATTCGGGAAGCATACCGTGACCTTTATCGGCGCCCCCATGGTCCATTGGCCGGAGGCTATGGTTACCTTTGACAATACCAACGGCGTCCTCTTCTCTGCGGATGCGTTCGGTTCCTTTATGGCTCTTGACGGTAAGCTCTTTGCCGACGAGGTGAACTTCGACCGGGACTGGCTGGACGAGGCCCGCCGCTACCTGACCAACATCGTGGGCAAGTACGGTCCTCACATCCAGCTGCTGCTGAAAAAGGCCGGGGGAATCTTGGATCAGATCCAATATATCTGTCCTCTGCACGGTCCAGTGTGGCGGAAGGATTTCGGGTACTTTATCGACAAGTATGACAAGTGGAGCCGTTATGAACCAGAGGTGAAGGGGGTTCTCATTGCCTATGCTTCTATGTATGGCAACACGGAGGCCGCGGCACAGGCACTAGCTGCTAAGTTGTGTGAGCGGGGGATCACCGATGTGGCACTGTATGATGTGTCCAACACGCATGTGTCTTACCTCGTTTCTGAGAGCTTCAAATACAGCCACATTGTGCTGGCTTCGGTAACATATAATCTGGGGATCTATCCTGTGATGAAGAATTTCCTGGAGGATATGAAAGCTCTCAACCTTCAAAACCGTACCTTTGCGCTCATTGAGAATGGTTCTTGGGCATGTAAGTCTGGGGACCTGATGGAGAAATTCATCGACGAGGAGATGAAGGGAATGACAGTGCTCAATGAGCGGCTGTCCTTGGCCTCCTCCCTCCATGAGGACAAGGTGATGGAGTTGGATGCGCTGGCAGATGCCATTGTAGAGTCTGTGAAAGCGTGAGTTTGCTATCAATTTCCTTGATATCCCATAACAAGTCGAGGCTGCCAGTGGTTTGCTGGCAGCCTCGACTTGTCGTTATGTAGCCGTAGGAAGCTATTTTTTGGAAGCGGCTGCTTCTTCTAAACCAAAGAGACGTTCATATTGTACGCACTGGTAGTCTTGCAGGAGGGGGGTAAAGCTTGTGCTTTCTAAGTGGCTGTATGCGTTGCCGGTTTTGTCCTGGTACCCAGCGAAAGTGACAACAGGGATGGTGTCATGAAGATGGTCTAAGAACTGGAAATAGCGATCCCCTTCTAGTCCAGCATAGTCCAGCAGATATTGGGACAAAAAATTCAGGCTGGTATCCGCGGGCTTCACCGTGGGGTCTAAGGGATAGTTTGCCCAGATGACGTATGGTACCCGGTATTTGCTCATGTATTGTTCCATGGTCATCTCATCTTGAGTCACGCCATAGGCAAGGTCCAGAAATTCCTGTTCCACTGAGGGCTGATGGTCTCCGAACATTATGATGAGGGTGGGTTCTTCCTGATGGGAGAAATAATCCACCAACTTGAGAAATGCTTGGTCGGTTTCTTGGGCCAGGGAGAGGTATTGTTCTGCCATAGGATATTTACCGGGGCAGTCAGTGAGGTGGACATGCGCCTGGTAACTTTCGTCGGTGTAGCTGCCATGGTTCTGGATGGTTACATTGAATAGGAACAGGGGCTGATTGGGTTGTTTGTGCTCAAAGGACCAGATAATTTGGTCAAAGTCAGCTTGGTCACTGATGTAGCCATGGACCATCTCTTGGGGGACGTCCATATCGTCTTTTGAGAAGAACGCCTCAAAACCCAGCAGAGGGTAAGCCTGGTCCCGCTGCCAAGAGGTGTGGGCACCAGGATGGAAGGCCATGGTGTTGTAACCTGCTTGCCGCAGCAGCCAAGGCAGAGAAGGGGATGGCTCTTGAATGTACTGCTGATAAGGGATACTCCCAGAGGGCAGAAAAGCCATGGTGTTGCCAGTGAGGAATTCAAACTCACTGGCACTGGTGCCCGCCCCAAACACGGAAGCGTAGGCGTGCCCCCAGACGGCGTTATCCAGATTGGGGATGTTGTTTGCAACGGGCTTGTTGAGCTTGAGGTTGCCAAACTCCTCAAAGTCAGCCCAAGACTCGTTCATGATGGCTACGATGTTCGGGCGTACTCCTGTGTGCTGAGGTGTCTCTGGGCCAGCGGCCTCTGCCTGAGGCAACAGCTGGGACAGGTGCTGCGTGGTCAGACCTTTGGGTTTTTCAACCTTAAGGAAAGCAGTATTACTAAGGAAACTCCCCAGTGCGCCGTTGGTGCGATATCCTTTTGCCTGATCCCAAACATCTGTTTGTATCCCGAAAAGGGAGAGGAGGGAAGGGTTGAGCACGGGAATGATACAGACCAGGCAGGCAACAAGACATACAATCCGTCTCAAGGGAGAGACCAGACCTGTGCCAACCCGAAGTAACAGAAAGATGCCCAAGGCC
>JAHHRP010000117.1 GCA_020025735.1 Evtepia sp. | reverse complement strand
CCGAGGCCTCTTGGACCCGAACCAAGCGCGATACCAAACTTCGCCACACCCCGAAACATTGTTATTGTACTTGAGTTCGAGGGGAATGTCAAGCGTTCAAAGGGGGAATTTTTGGGCATATCCTCTCGGCTGTAACCATAGAGATGAAGTGAGGAAACCAAAATGGGAGGGAAGGACGATGACAAAGGATGGAAAAAAGAACCACAGCGGAAGGAAGGCGCTGCTCTCCAAAGGAGAAAAGCGCAGGCTGCGGCAGTTGGTTATCTGTTTGGCTCTCTTTGCCGCAGTTTTTGTAGGACGCGGGATGAATGTTGGGCCGCTTTCCCATCTCTCTGATTTGGTTGAGAATGTAGTGGGACAGAATACAGATTTTCAGGCAGTCTTTTCTCAAATGGGAGAATCATTTTCGAGAGGAGAACCAGCAATAGAAACATTTCGTTCTCTCTGGTCAGGCACATTTTCTCAAGAGGAACAGGAAGGCCAGCGGGAGCACGAGGCAGTAGAGGAAGGGGGAGAGGACAGCGAGGAGACGGATCGGTAGTACCGGAGGTTTTTGGCTTGTTCTGGGGGCGCTGCTGTTGGTAGCGTCCCCACGGCTGTTGTTCTGGGGAGGAGTGGCAGCGATAGTCCACGAATTGGGGCATATAGCGGCGATACGACTGCTGGGCGGGCAGGTAGGGAGAGTGCGGCTAACAGGAGTTGGTGTGGTGATTATGCCTCGTCGGGAACGGATTTTCTCCTATGGAGAGGAAGGGTTAGTAGCGTTGGCTGGACCGGGAGCGAGTTTTCTGCTGGCGTTGTTGGCAGCGGCGTGGGGAAGACGGTTTGGCGGAATGGATGCTTATTTGCTGACAGGAATGAGTCTTGCTTTGGGAGTGTTTAACCTTCTGCCAGCTGGAAGACTGGATGGCGGTCGGGCTCTTGATGCAGTGCTGTCTTCCCTGGCTGGCCCTGACGTGGGAGAGCGTACCTGTGGGATGCTGACCAAGGTGATGGCGGGAGGACTGGGACTGTTGGGGTTGTGGGTCTTGCGGATGAGCGGAAATTTTACAATCCTTCTTTGCGCGGGATGGCTTTTTTTCTGCCGGGAAGGGAACATATAGAGTTGTGCAAAGGCTTCACTTATTTGGGTGGAGCCTTTGTGCCTTTGGAAGAGCAGATCGGGCAGAGGAACTGCTGTGTGATTAACTTATTGATAAGATATCTTATGGAAAAAGCTGTCTGCTTTTGTTGCATTATGGCAGAAGTTGCAGCTCACATTGGTGATGGGTGCGGCTTGCCAGATGGGTGTTTTTTTGTTATAATTTAATATCTTTATGATCGTGTTCTTCCTGTGTGGAAGGCAGCGTATCTTGGCATACTGATAAAGGGAGAACGGCATATGGGGATGTTTTCACAGTTGGCACAGGGAGTAGACTGGTCCAGTCTGGGTGTCATGCTTCTGCGCGTGGCGGCAGTTTTGCTATGCTTGGTGGTTCATGAAGTGAGCCACGGTTTGGCCGCGTATTATCTGGGTGACCCAACTGCCAAGCAGAGTCACCGTCTGTCCCTGAATCCGATACACCACCTGGACCCTTTCGGACTTCTCATGATGATGGTGGTGGGCTTTGGTTGGGCAAAGCCTGTGCCGGTGGACCCACGATACTTTAGGGATCCAAAGAAAGGCATGGCCATTACAGCTTTGGCTGGACCAGCGTCCAACTTTGTGCTGGCCTATTTGTCTGCCATTGTTTACAGTGCCCTGTATGCGGTGGCAGTAGTACGAGGTCAGACCGCTGGACTGGCCTTAGCTTTAGAATTTTTCTCTATGCTGCTGGTTTTGAACATTGGTTTGGGCATATTTAATCTCATTCCTTTCCCGCCGCTGGATGGGTCCAAGGTGGTGGCAATGTTCTTATCTGACAGGCAGTATCTCCAATGGATGCGGTTGGAACGGTATGGGATGATTGTGCTCATGGCCGTACTTTGGTTTGGTTTTCTGGATGGATTTCTAGGCACAGCTCGGACCTGGGTGCTGGAAGGAATGATCCGTGGTTCAGCGTTTGCGTACACGGGGATGTTGTCTCTACTGACATGAATGGTACGGAACGGCCGGTTTACCACCTGAAGGGGATTGTAAAGGACGGGGCGGCAGCTACGGAGGATTTTGTAGGTCCCTTGGATTTGATTTTGTATTTGTTGAAGAGAAATCGTATCGCCATTCGGGACATCCCTCTGACGGGGATTTTAGAGCAGTTTTTGGCCTGGATGTCCTCTCGTCGGGCACTGGATCTGGAAGTAGCAGGAGAGTTTATTGCTATGGCATCTCAGTTGATGCTGCTCAAGACCAGGATGCTTTTATCCGAAGAAGATCGACAGGCCCAGGAAGAGATGGAGGAGCTGATTGCTTCTCTGGAGGCACGCCAGCGCCATGAGGGGTACCTGCGGGTGCGAATGGTGCTGCCTCAGTTGGAGGCGGGATTGCGACGGGGGGGAGCAGCCTTATCCAAAAAACCGGAGGCGAACTTTGTTCACCGGATGTATCGTTATGAGCATACGGCACAGGAACTATCAAAAGCAATGGTATCCTGGCAGACTCGTTTGCATAGGGCTGCGCCGCCGTCGCTGGAATCACTGCGCGATGTGGTTCGGCCCGAACCCTATCGAGTGGAGCGAAAAGCCAAAGAGGTGTTGGCTCTGCTGGATGAAGGGACTTTTTGCCTGGAGGATCTTGTCAGCCGCAGCACAAGCCGCTCTGAAGTTACGGCAGCGTTTCTGGCCCTGTTGGAGTTGTGTCGGCGGGGGAAGATCCATTTGACAGGAGAGATGGACAACCCGATGATCGAAAAAATCACGATTGGGTGAGAAGAGAAAGGGGGGGCGGCAGTGGAGCGAACGGACTTGGAAAGTGCTCTGGAAGCGATTCTTTTTGCACTGGGAGAACCAGTGGAGGAGAAGCGGCTGGCGCAAGCGACAGGCTGCCGTCCTTTTGAGGTTGGAAGGGCCTGCCGCACGCTGGCTTCTCGCTATGAGGATATCAGTGCAGGGATACGGTTGGTTCGCTTGGAGGATAGCTGGCAAATGGTTTCTGCGCCTCAGTGGGGAGAGACCATCAGCAGACTCTTGGCCAGGAAAAAGCCGGACAAGTTGTCTCAAGCGGCGCTGGAGACCCTGGCTATTGTGGCCTATTTTCAGCCAGTGACGCGGGCATATCTGGACCAGGCGCGGGGGGTAGATAGTGCCCACTCCTTGGCGTTGCTGTTGGACCGGGAGTTGGTGGCCCCTTGCGGGAAGCTGGATGCACCAGGACGGCCGATTCTCTATCGTACGACCCAAGCGTTCCTACGGACCTTTGGACTGTCCACTCTGGAGGAACTTCCACCATTGCCGGATGGTGTGAACCAGGGAAAGGAGGGGGGGCAGTGAGCCGATGGATCATCCTAGCAGCTTTTGGCGTCCTGTTGCTTCTGGTTTGTGTTCTTCCCTTGAGAGTGGCCGTGGGATATGACCAAGGTGATAGCTGGCTTAAGCTATGGTTGGGTCCCAAATGGTTTGTCCTCTATCCGCGTCCCGCGCCCAAACGAGAAAAGTCCAAGAAACCAAAAGAAAAGGAAAGCTTGGACAAGAAGGGAAAGCTTACCTTGGGTGAGCTCTTGGCGCTGGCATGGGACCTGCTGCCTCCCTTCAAAAAAGCAGCGGGACGGTTCCGCAGGGCTGTTCGCATTGATGAACTCTCAGTCTATTTGGACTGGGGAGAGGAAGATCCAGCTGATGCGGCCATCCATTATGGCTGGGCCTGTGGAGTGGCAGAAGCACTGCTGGCCTTTTTGCAAGCCAATTTTGCGATCAAAAGCCATCAAGTTCATCTGGATTTAAACTACCAGTTGGAAAAACCATGTTTTACGATTCGGGCAGTGCTGTCTTTGACAGCGGCCCAGTTGCTGAGGATTGTCCTGCCGTTGCTTTGGACGGCCTTCATGACAGTTTGGAATCAGCGGAAACAGCGCACAGCGGCGGCATCTGCCGCCCAGGAAAGGAAAGGGGAGGATGACAATGGAAAAGAACCATCCTGTCAGTGAACTCATGACGGAAACCATTCAGAGAATCAAAGAGGCAGTGGATGCCAACACGGTGGTGGGAGAACCTATCGTAGCTGGAGAGGTGA
Organism: Evtepia sp.; assembly: GCA_020025735.1. Lineage (GTDB taxonomy): Bacteria > Bacillota > Clostridia > Oscillospirales > Oscillospiraceae > Evtepia. Next base: position 937 of record JAHHRP010000117.1, on the reverse strand, counting down.
CTTTGATTCCGGTTTCTAAAATTTCTCTGGGGTTTGGCACTGGAGGCTCAGAAATGGGTGGAAAGGCGCCCAAAAGTTTAGGGGAGAACCCTTTTGGCGGCGGTGGAGGCGCAGGGCTGAAGGTGACCCCTGTCTGTTTCCTGGTCATCAGTGGTGGCATGGTCAAGGTTCTTCCGGTGGATGCAGCGCCTGAGACCAGCCTTGATCGGATCGTAGATCTCATTCCCGATGCTGTCAATCGGATTACGGGGCTGCTGGAGGAAAAGAAGGCGAAAAAACAGGAGCAGGAGGGATAAAATTCGTGCATTCCCCCATACTAACCGGGAAAGACCTTGTTTGCATGGAGGGGATTTTGTGCGAAAACAGCTTGCTGCTCTGGGAGTGCTGTGCGCCCTGTTGCCGGGGTTTGTGCTCCCTACCTATGCGGCGGAGGCGCCGGCGGTTTCCGCGGCCTCCGCTGTTTTGATGGATGCTGAGACTGGACGAGTGCTATATGCGCGGGATGAAAACACGCCGCGGGCGATTGCCAGCACGACCAAGCTTATGACGGCTTTGGTGGCAGCGGAGTACCTGGAGGGGGATTTGTCCCAGATGGTAGAGATTCGGCCAGAGTGGACGGGAATTGAAGGAACGTCCTTGTATCTAAAAGCAGGAGAACATATTTGTGTTAAAACGCTTTTTTATGGCTTGCTGCTTCATTCAGGCAACGATGCAGCGGTGGCTCTAGCGGGTCTCTGTGGGAAAGATGTGGAGACCTTTGTGGGATGGATGAATCAGAGAGCACGAGATTTGGGGATGACGAACACGCACTTTTCTGATCCCAACGGCCTAGGGGATGAGAATCACTATGCTTCCGCTTTGGACATGGCCAAGTTGGGAGCAGCGTGTCTGAAAAACCCGACAGTAGCAGAGGTCCTTTCTACCCGCACGATTACCC
>JAHHRP010000116.1 GCA_020025735.1 Evtepia sp. | reverse complement strand
GGGGAAGCCAGGTGCCTTTTTCCGGGACTTGGGCGCAAGTCTGCACCCTGGCATTCCAGATGGGGTTCGTCTGCGAGGAGACAGAGGCCCAGGCCGACGCTATATGAAAAACTTGCTCGGAGGTGTTTGATGGGCAGAAATATATTGAAAAGCACCTCTGCTGTGGCGGCGGTGATGCTTCTGTCTAAAGTGTTGGGGTTTCTTCGGCAGAGTATTGTTGCAAATGTATATGGCTCAAACACGGCGACGGATATTTATTTTGTCTCCAGTGAGTTCATGATTAACTTCTCTGCCGCCTTTACAACGGCCCTCACAACGGCCCTTGTTACAGTGTATATCTCCATTTCTCTCCGGCAGGGGAAACAAGAGGCAGGGAAAGTAGCCTCCAGGGTACTGAGTTTGTTCCTCCTGGGTGCTGCGGTGGTGGTGATCCTGTTAGACCTGTTTGCCCCAGAGGTTGGGTGGCTGCTGGCCCCGGCCTACACAGAACAGCAGCTGGAGCATCTAGCCCATTACCTGCGTCTGTTCTCTGCGGCCTTCCTCTTCTCTGCCTTTCAGTCGATTTATGCGGCAGTGCAGAACGCCAACGATATTTTCGTTCCCGGTAAGCTGTATGGGGTGATCTATAATCCCGTATCCATCTTTTTCATGCTGCTGCTTGGAGATCGTCTGGGTTTGTCGGCACTGGTGTATGCCTATTATATTGCAAATGTGATCCAAGTCATCCTCCTTCACCTGCGCTGTCGGGGACTGTATCGCTTTGTGCCTACCTTAAACTTCCGGGAAGAAAGCGTGATGCAGGTGTGGCGTCTGGCCCTGCCGGTGCTGGTGAGCAATGTTGTCATCCAGCTCAACGGAGTGGTGGACAAAGCCATCTGTTCTTATCTGGGGGAGGGAATGGCCTCCTCTTATACTTATGCCAGCACCTTAGAGCAGTTTGTCACGGGTACCTTTACCGCCACCATCAACCTGATCCTTTTGAGTAAATTTGCGGAGATCGTAACGAAGAAGGATCAGCAGAAGATGAAAACGACCCTGACCCAGGCGGCCACGATGATGCTTCTCATTCTGGTGCCTGTGGCGCTCATCACGGTGCTCAGCGCTGGGGATATCGTTTCCCTGGTCTATCACCGCGGGGAGTTTACCATGGATAACGTGGCCAGCACGACCATGGCCCTGCTGGGGTTTGCGGTGGGATTTCCCATCATCGCCTTGCGGGAGTTGCTCATCCGGGTCTATTTTGCCTACCAGGAGACGAAAGCCCCTATGATAATCAGCATTGTATCTGTGGTGTGCAATGTTGTGCTGAGTATCCTGCTCAGCTTTGTGGTGGGGGTGCTGGGCGTGACCCTGGCCACCAGTATCTCCGCTGTTTTGTCTGTGTTCTGTTTAAACCGGGGAATCAAGAAAATGCTGCCAGGGTTCCGATTGTTTTCCCAGGGAAAGAGCTATGGAAAGTGCGTGATCGCCATGGGGCTGGCTGCGGGGGCGGTGCTCATGGTGGGCTGGCTTGGTATTTCCCAGGTACTGGTCCGCACGATCCTGAAACTTGCCGCTGGCTGCGGGGTGTATTTTGTGGCGATTGTGGTTTTGCACCATACGCAGGTACGGGCGTTCTTGAGCCGCTGGCGGGGCAGTCGATGAAGAAAAATCGTTGGAAAGAGAGGGAGACACATGTCTTTGATCGTAAAAGTAGGGAAAGCAGGCAAGAAGGTGGTCAAACGATTCCTGCCTGAGGAGAAACATCATGTCAGCTATACCCGGCGCATTGAGCAGGTTAAGACGAGCCAGCGGCTGGTGGCGATGACCTTTGATGACGGGCCTATGGATCTGCCAGCAAGCCCAGATAAGTTTGGCGGACGGTCGCTGACAGATCTGCTGCTGGATGTTTTAAAGGTATACGATGCCAAAGGGACTTTTGATGTGGTGGGAGACACCGGAGAAAACTATCCAGATGCCGCTGGACGCACCGGGCAGGCTGACTGGGGTGGGGTGAAGTATGACCATTATCCAGACATCAACCAGGACGAGCGGGGCGGCGCGGCACACAACCAGCGGTTGATGAAGCGCATCCTGGATGAGGGGCATCAGGTGACCAACCACGGCTATCGCCATGTTCTGTTTGGGAAAAAGCCCTTTGTTTATGGTAAGCGGGAACACTTTACCAGTCTGGAACAGGTGGTGGAGGACCTCAAACGCCTGCACACACTGCTGCGGGAGACCTATGGCTATGAGATGACCATGGCGCGGCCCCCCCACTATGTGGATAAGATTGCTGGGGGGTTTACCAGCTACGATGCCTACGATCAGATGGGGTATCTCTATTTGGCCGCTGCCTTTGACGGGGCTGGGTGGCTGCCGATCCGCCACGGCACAGCCCAGGAGAGCCTGAAAGCAGAGGTGGATGCCATGGTGGCTCCCCTGAAAAAAACCCTGGCGGAGAACCCGGATGCGCTGGCTGGGCAGATCATTTTCCAGAAAGACGGATACAACATGGACCGCCGCACCCCGGTGGCGTTTGGATTAAAGGAACAGCTTTCCGTGCTGCGGGAATACGGCTACCGGGTGGTTACGGTCCGTGAACTCATGAAGGAGAGTCCCTTTGCGGATGTGGGCCGGGACGACCCTGCCTTTGAGAAGCTGGTCCAGCTGCAAAAAAAGCGAGCCATCGTTTTTTCAGACAACCGTCTGCGTCTGGATGCGCCGATGACCTGGGGAGAGCTTGCCATGCTGCTGGCCCCTCGTCAGCAGGCCATCGGCCGCCGACTGGCACGGATTCAGGGGACAGGCAGCCCGCAGCACGCCAACTGGGGCGCCATGGATTGGTGTGCAGAGCAGGGGATCTTAAAATATGCCATGGACCCGGATGGTCCAGTCAGTGCGCTGCCCCGGGAGTTCTTTGGTCCAGTGAAGAATTACACTCGGCGTCAGGTTTATGAGGCCTATCTGGGCTAAGGAAGTTTCGGAGCAGGAAACGAGACTAGTGGTTGAAAGACTGCTGGAAGAAGGGGGCTTTGTTTGTGGAGTTTGTGAAATTGCAGCTGGAAGCACCTTTGGCGGTGGTGACCATCTGTCGTCCAGAATGCCGCAATGCGCTCAATCGCCAGGTGTATGAGGAGCTTATCGCGCTTCTATGTCAGGTGGAGGCCATGGATCAGATCCGGGTGGTTATCCTCACAGGGGCAGGAGATCAGGCGTTTGCTGCTGGGGCAGACATTGCACAGATGGTGGCGCAGGATGCGCTGGCTGGTCGTCAGCTGTCCGCCCTGTGCCACCGGGCAGCGGATTTGCTGGAGAATATGCGCCAAGTCACCATTGCAGCGGTCAATGGCTATGCGCTGGGCGGCGGGTTTGAACTCACGCTGGCCTGTGACCTGCGTTTGGCAGCGGAGGAGGCGCGGTTTGCGTTGCCAGAGGTTACGCTGGGGATCATTCCAGGCGGAGGGGGTACCCAGCGTCTGGCCCGACTGATCGGGGTAGGCCGAGCGAAGGAACTGATCTTTACTGGGGACCGGATGGATGCTCGTCAGGCAGAGAACCTGGGGCTGGTGAATCATGTGGTGCCCGGCCAGGAACTGATGGCAGCCTGCCGGGCTTTGGGGCAGAAGATTGCCAGCCGCGCAGGGTATGCGGTCTCTTTGGCCAAGAGTGCCATCAATGCCAGCCTGGACATTGACCGGAAGAATGGGGCTGAGCGAGAGCAGGATTTGTTGGCGCTGGCCTTTTCCACCAGGGATAAACAGGAAGGGATGGAAGCATTTTTGGCCCGCCGGAGACCTGTATTTCAGGATTTTTAAGGGAAGAAAAAATATTGCACAATGGGAAAACCCTTGTCCAACAAGGGTTTTCTCTTTTTTTGGGTGATTTGACGGATTGTGTTGGGATGGATTTTGTGAACTGTAACGAAACTGTATCCAATGATTAACAAAAAGGTTACAAAAACAAACTATTTAGTGACAACGAGGATAAAGATGGGGGGTTAAAATGAGAAAATATTAGTGATAACGCTAAAATGATCGACAAAAACAGTGAAAATATCCTAGGAGTTGTGGATTTGCCAAGGATAGCAGGTTTGTGTATAATGCCAACTGCAAGCGTCGCCGGGCAGAGAGAGAGGACCACCCGGCAGAACAAATCCGCCAGGAGAGCCCCCCAGAACGCCGCCGTGGGCAGACGCTTGGGAACGGCAGGCGGGCGGGTTTTCCGCGACGACAGGAGTTTATGATGAAAAAATTTTTGATTGCAACCCTGCTATGTATGACCCTGACTGTGGCCATGGTCCCTGCGGCTTTCGCAGCCGACAGCAACTACACACAGTGTATGGCCGCCATCCAGGAACAGCAAATCGCCCAGGAGCAGGCCCATCAGACGGCCAATGCCTTGCGGAGCAAAGGCTATGGAGACGATAGCCCTTATGTTCAGGCAGCGAAGAGCACCTGGAGAGCTGCTCAGGAGGCCATCAGGGGCTATCAGAGACTGGCGCGATACAGTGATGAGGACATCCGCATCCTTACGACCGCCGTTTTCAATGAGGCCGGACACACCACCGAGCAGCTGCGGCAGTATGTGGCCCAGGTGGTCTTGAATCGTGTGGCAGACAGCCGTTTTCCCAATACGATCAAAGGCGTGATTACCCAACCTGGTCAGTATGCCGCTGACTATGCTTCCTTGGGCGCCACCCAGGAGATTAAGAATGCGGATCGCGCCAACGGCACCTTCTATTATGCCATGTGCGAAGATGCAGTGAAGAGTGCCATGATGGGATATGTGGATATGCCTGCCAACGTCATTTATCAGGCAAACTTCTCCCAAGGGAAGGGCGTCTGGGAATCCGTGTATTTTAACAGCGGCTGGTATTCTAGCACCAGTTACTTCTGCTATGGGTAAGGAATGCCGCTTGTGACATAGAGAACGCCCTTCCGGTTCACACTGAACCGGAAGGGCGTTCTCTTTGCTTGAGAAGTGTTTTCCTTCATTTTTATCTTTTATTATATTGTGTCCGGGGGAAAACGCCAAAAATTTCCCCAAAAAGCCGATCCCCCCTATGCAAAGCAGGAGAAATGGGGTATGATACAGTCATTAC
>JAHHRP010000115.1 GCA_020025735.1 Evtepia sp. | reverse complement strand
ATTGCACCAAACCTATCCCATTCCCAGTGCCTTTGCGCCTTTCCAAGAGGTAGTAGAGGAGAGAATTCGATGAGAAATTTGCGTCATGATCCCACCCACTGCGCCCTCTGCCCTCGTCGGTGTGGTGGTGACCGGACAAAGGCTGCCGGACGGTGCAGAATGCCAGAAGCTCCTGTGGTGGCTCGCGCGGCACTCCATCCCTGGGAGGAGCCGCCGCTGTCCGGGACTCGAGGGGCGGGAACGGTGTTTTTTTCTGGCTGTTCGCTGGGATGCGTGTTCTGTCAGAATGACAGCATCAGCCAACAGGATTTTGGACGAGAGATTACGGTAGCGCGTCTGCGGGAGATTTTTCAGGAACTCATTGCTGCTGGGGCGCACAATATTGATTTAGTGAATCCCACACACTATGCCCAGGTAGTGGCAGAGGCGCTGTCAGAGCCACTGCCTGTCCCTGTGGTATGGAACAGCGGGGGATATGACCGGGTAGAGACACTTCGGGCGTTGGAGGGAAAGGTACAAGTCTATCTGCCGGATTTCAAATATCCTGATGTACAGGGGGCGAAACAATACGCAGGAGCGGAGGATTATCCAAAAGTGGCAAAAGAGGCCATTCTGGAGATGGTCCGCCAGACAGGCCCTTATCAGTTGGATGAGGAGGGGATTCTCCAGCGAGGGGTGATTCTCCGGCACCTGCTCCTGCCTGGGCGACTGGTCCAGGCAAAGGAAGTGATGGATTGGGCAGCAGAAATGTTTCCACCTCATACCATTTTGTTTTCTCTGATGAGCCAGTACATCCCTTGGGGCAGGGCAGCGGACATTCCACCGCTGAACCGACGACTGCGGAAGAGTGAAGTGCGTGGGGCGATTGCCTATCTGGAAAATCTGCCGTTGGATGGATTCACCCAAGGAGAGGAGGCGGCGCGGTCCGAATATATCCCTGCCTTTGACCTGACAGGAGTGAGTGATCGGGCACACAAACCATAAAATTTTATAAAAGAATGTATAGGAACCCCGTTGGCTGTCAAGAATAGAGTGCAGAGACGAGCTTCCACCCCAGGGAGCTTTTGAGAATTCGCGTACAGCACATGGAGGGTTTCGTGATGAAACAAAAACCTACTCAGCACAAGCTGGGCAACTTTATGGAGGGAAAGGGCTATTACATAGTCCTGTTCCTCTGCGTCGCCGCAATTGGAATTTCGGGCTATTTTTTGTTCCGGGGGCTTTTTATCCAGCCGGAGGGATTCGGGTCAGAGCCGACTGCTGTGGTCAGCGGCCAGGCAGAGATGGAGAAGGACCCGCAGCATGACCAGGCGGTGCCGCCCACAGAAGGCGGTGCAGGGGCTGCTGAGGAGCAGACGCAGGACAGTGCTGCCCAGGAGCCTGCTGCATCTCAAGGGGAGACCGCCCCAAAACCCGATGAGGAGGCAGCTGCTTCTTCTGCCTACGTTTGGCCGGTGGAAGGCAGCGTAGATCGGGATTTCAGCTTGGAAGTGTTCGCTTATGATGCTACCATGGGAGATTGGCGCACCCATGATGGGTTGGACATCGCCGCCCCCTTGGGCACGCCTGTGGCCGCCTGCGCCAAAGGAACGGTCAAAGATGTGAGTACCGATGATATGATGGGTGTGACTGTTACCATTGATCACGGCAGTGGGATGGAAAGCATCTACTGTAACCTGGCCGAGACAGTGGAAGTTCAGGCGGGGACTGAGGTGGAAGCTGGCACAGTCATTGGTGCTGTTGGTACCAGTGCCGTTTCGGAGAGTGCCGATGCAAGCCACCTTCACTTCTCTCTGCGGGAGTATGGCGTATCCATTGATCCGATGAACTATCTCCACTAAAGATCAAAGAGCGATCACTGAACCGCGGCAGCTTGCTTGAAGCAGGCTGCCGCGGTTCAGTGATCGCTCTTTGATTCTGTGGGTGTCTTGTGGGAAAAGGAACAAAGTGTAGTGTTTTCCGAGCCTGGGTTGTATTGCTTTCGGTACTCTGTGGGAAGAACTTGGAAGACGTCCCGGAAGACCGTAGAAAATTTGCTCTGATTCTCATAGCCTACTTGCTGTGCGATTTCTCCAATACTCTGGTCAGTCTGGCGGAGCAGACGGGCGGCTTCTTGCATTCGGTGGTGCTTCATGTGAGCGGCAATCGGCTGACCATAAACTGCTTTAAACACGGTTTTCAATGTGGAGGCGTTGATGTGGTGCTCTTTGGCCAAGGTTTCTATGGTGGTCCGCTGGCCAGGGTGGGCTAAGAGCTGATCGTGGATGGTGCGGATAAGCTCAACTTGTTGGGAGAGATACTGGTGTCCTTCTTCTGCTGGAGGAGAGAGTTGAGAGAGGAAGAGGAGAAGCTCCTGGGCTTTTAGGGTATAATAGGGCAGACGAAGTGCTTGTGGAAGATCATACAGAGGCAGGAAAATGTGATCCAGCGCTGGCTGGGCGGTGAGGGAAGCCGGTTTTCCTTGAGGACAGAAGGTTTCCAACAGTGTTTGGGGGTGCAGGTTGCTCTGCGCCAGTGCTGGTGGAGGATCGGCCTCCAGGGTTTCTGGGTCAAGAGAGAGGGAGAAGCCCTCGTAATATCCTAGGGGAAAGCGGAGGAGGGAGTGGGCACAGCAGGCCATGGGATGGAGAGAGAGATCACCTGGTCCCAGATAGAGCGTCAGGCCGTCTTTCATTTCCCAGCCTACGCGGCCCCGGCGGCAGTGGGTGATTTCCAGTGCTGCCTTTCTGGGTGGATGATGGTGGGGGAGGGCATCTCCCTGGACCACTAGATGGGAAAGGGAGACACCGGGAAAGAGGGAAAAAGATTCTACTAGTCCCCGTCCATTTTTGGGGAACAAGGGGTGGTAGCTGGGGGGCTGAGTGAGGTTGAGCAAATGTCCTGGTGGTACCTGATCCAGCGCTGTTTGAATGGCATATTGCCAGTCTTCCTTCATGAGATCGCCTCTTTTCGCACAAATCAAATATTTAGCTATTTTATCACAACTGTGGTGGGAGGGACAAGAGAAAGCCTTTGCTCCATTTGGAAATCCTTTTCCTCCAAACGGGAGGAGAAGAAGGGGGAGCGTTGACTTTTGAGGAAGGATTGCTATGATAGGAACAGGATAGTTGAGTAGATGTTCAACTGTTAAAGAATCGGTAGGAATATGGACCAGAAAGAAAGGAGACTCTTTATGAAAAAGACTTATAAAATTGATGTGGATTGCGCCAACTGCGCCAACAAAATGGAGCAGGCTGCCAATAAAACCCCTGGGGTTAAGGAAGCAGTGGTGAACTTCATGACGTTGAAAATGAATGTAGAGTTTGAGGAAGGACAAGATCCCAAGACTGTGATGGGGCAGGTCCGCGAAAATTGCAAAAAGGTAGAGGATGACTGCGAAATTTTCCTCTAATGCCACCCCTCTTTTTCACAGCTTGTCGGAGAAGGGAGGGGTAGACACAGACAGAAAAGGAGACGTGTTGCGTAATGAATAAAAAGCAGAGAACCATGCTTTGGCGGATTCTTGTATCAGCAGGGCTGATGGTGGGGCTTCACTTTGCGCCGCTGACAGGGATGGTCCGATTTGCGGCATATCTTGTTCCTTATCTCATCATTGGGTATGATATTTTACAGAAAGCAGGCAAGGGAATCAAGAATCGACAGGTTTTCGATGAGTGTTTCCTCATGACGGTTGCTACCTTGGGCGCAATCATTTTAGGGATTACGGGGGATGGTGACTACACAGAGGCCATCGCCGTGATGCTCTTTTACCAAGTGGGAGAGTGGTTCCAAAGTTACGCTGTGGGTAAAAGCCGTCGGAATATCAGCCAACTGATGGACATTCGTCCCGATTATGCCAATGTGGAGCAGGGCGGAACGATCGTACAAGTGGACCCTGATGAGGTGGACGTTGGTACGGTTATTTTGGTCCAGCCTGGGGAGAAGGTTCCTATTGATGGGGTCGTGATGGAAGGAAGCTCTACGCTGAATACCAGTGCGCTGACCGGAGAGAGCCTGCCCCGGCAGGTGGCCGAGGGGGATGAAGTGCTCAGCGGCTGTGTAAACCTGACAGGATTATTGAAGATTCGCACCAGCAAGGAGTTTGGAGCCTCTACGGTGTCGCAGATTTTGGATCTGGTAGAGAATGCCAGTTCGCGCAAGTCCCGCTCGGAGGATTTTATTGCCCGGTTTGCCCGTGTCTATACCCCAGCTGTTTGTGGTGGCGCGCTGGTGTTGGCGATCCTGCCGCCTCTGGTGCGCTTGGGATTGTTGGGCATGGCTCCAGCCTGGGGAGACTGGCTCTATCGCGCATTGACGTTCCTGGTAATTAGTTGCCCCTGCGCCTTGGTTATCAGTATTCCGCTGAGCTTCTTTGCCGGCATCGGCGGGGCAAGCAAAGCAGGTGTTTTAGTCAAAGGCTCCAATTATCTGGAGACACTTTCCCAGACCTCCTATGTGGTTCTCGACAAAACAGGGACTCTGACCGAAGGGGTTTTTGAAGTGGTGGGGATCCATCATAACACCATCGGACAGGACGCTTTGCTTGAGTATGCAGCTTTGGCAGAAAGTGCTTCCTCCCATCCCATTAGTAAGAGCCTCCAACGGGCGTATGGAAAACCCATCGACCGGCGTCGGGTGACAGAGATCCAGGAAGTTTCTGGCCAGGGGGTTCTGGCGGTTGTGGATGGAATCCAAGTTGCCGCAGGCAATGAGAAGCTTATGAAGTCGTTGAAGATCCAGAGCGATGCCTGCCATGAGATTGGCACTGTGGTGCATCTGGCGGTGGATGGTACCTATGCCGGCTATATTTTGGTGGCCGATGTGGTTAAATCAACTTCCCAGCAGGCGATGGCAGATCTGAAACGCGCTGGAGTAGAGCGGACGGTCATACTTACCGGAGATATGGATGCCGTAGCCCAACAGGTAGCTCAAGAACTGGGCGTGGACGAAGTCCGCAGTCAGCTTCTTCCAGCAGAAAAGGTGTCCCAAGTGGAGGAGTTGATGGAAGATCTTCCATCCCGAAAGAAACTAGCCTTTGTGGGGGATGGCATCAACGATGCACCGGTGCTCTCTCGAGCCGACATTGGCATTGCCATGGGAGCTATGGGTTCTGATGCAGCCATTGAGGCAGCCGATGTGGTCCTCATGGACGACGATCCTCGGAAGATTGCCAAAGCCATTCGGATTTCCAAAAAATGCTTGGGTATTGTTCACCAGAATATCGTGTTTGCGTTGGGAATCAAGGGGGCTTGTTTGGTGTTGGGTGCCTTGGGCATTGCCAATATGTGGCTGGCAATTTTTGCGGACGTGGGCGTGATGGTCCTAGCTGTCTTAAACGCCATCCGGGCGCTGTTTGTGAAACATCTGTAAAAGAATAACTGTCTTTTATAGGCAGACAATAAAATCCCCCTGCTGCACACATACTC
>JAHHRP010000114.1 GCA_020025735.1 Evtepia sp. | reverse complement strand
CCTGACGCCGGCAAAACTACGCTAACAGAAAAATTCCTGCTCTACGGCGGGGCTATCGCTCAGGCTGGGCAAGTCAAGGGGAAGAAAAACTCCCGCGCTGCCGTGTCTGACTGGATGGAAATTGAAAAGCAGAGAGGCATCTCTGTAACCTCCTCCGTCCTCCAGTTCCAGTACAACGGTTTCTGTATCAACATTCTGGACACCCCCGGTCACCAGGATTTCTCGGAAGACACCTACCGCACACTCATGGCTGCTGACTCTGCTGTTATGGTCATCGACGGTGCCAAAGGTGTAGAGGCGCAAACTCGGAAACTCTTCAAAGTATGTGTCATGCGGGACATTCCCATTTTTACGTTCATCAACAAAATGGATCGGGATGCTCGAGACCCCTTTGAACTGTGCGAAGAGATCGAAAAAGAGCTGGGGATTGAAACCTATCCTGTCAACTGGCCCATTGGGTCAGGCAAGGAATTTTTGGGGGTCTATGACAGAAACAAGCAAGAAATCATCCACTTCTCCTCCAACTCCAACGCCAAAAAGTCCGGCACTACACAAATCGACCTGGATGACCCCATCCTCACAGACATGCTGGGCCAGCCCAAACGGGATCAGCTGATTGAGGACATTGAGCTGCTGGATGGCGCCTCCTGCGACTTTGATTTGGAACGTGTGCGCCATGGCAAACTATCCCCTGTTTTCTTCGGTTCTGCCCTGACCACCTTCGGCGTAGAACCCTTTTTGGAGGATTTCCTCCGCATGACGACTCCCCCCCTACCTCGTCACAGCAGCGAGGGGGAGATCACCGCCCTAGATGATTTTTTCTCTGCCTTTGTTTTTAAGATCCAGGCCAACATGAACAAAGCGCACCGGGATCGCATCGCGTTCCTGCGGGTGTGTTCAGGCCGATTTGACGCAGACAAAGAAGTATACCACATCCAGGGCAAGAAAAAACTGCGTCTTTCCCGTCCCCAGCAACTCATGGCCGCCGAGCGGGAAATCGTTGAGGAAGCCTATGCTGGAGACATCATTGGTGTCTTTGATCCGGGGATCTTCTCCATCGGCGACACCCTTTGCTCCCCAGGGAAAAAGTTCCGTTTCGATCCCATTCCCACCTTCGCTCCTGAACACTTTGCCCGGGTGCGCCCAGTGGACACCATGAAGCGGAAGCAATTCCTGAAAGGCGCTGAGCAGATCGCCCTGGAGGGTGCCATCCAGATCTTCAAGCTGCCCTACACTGGCATGGAGGAGGTCATTGTGGGTGTGGTAGGCACGCTGCAATTCGATGTCTTCCAGTACCGCCTGCGCAGCGAGTACAATGTAGAAATTCGTATGGAGACTCTGCCTTATGAATATCTGCGCTGGATTAAGGAACCTGTGGAGTTCCACGAAACTGACTTAATTTTGGGCAACGACACCAAGCTGGTGGAGGATTATAAGGGGAACAAACTTCTCCTATTCTCCTCCTTCTGGTCCATCAAATGGGTCTGTGACCACAATCCCCAGCTGGTGCTGACCGAATTCAATGAACGCAGCGAGGATGAGGCGTGACCCGTCCTCGCTCGCGGACCATTTCTTTCTGGAGGTGAACCCATGAAACCCCTTATCATTGGTATCGCCGGAGGCACCGGCTCCGGCAAGACCACCTTGGTCGATCGGCTGCGGGAACAGTTTGGTCAGGACATCAGCGTCCTGCCCCATGATAACTACTATGCCGCCCACCATGACCTGTCCCTAGAAGAGCGGCAGAACCTCAACTATGACCACCCTGCCTCCTTCGACACCCACCAGATGATTCAGGATCTAAAGGATTTGCGCGCAGGCAAGACCATCCATTGCCCTGTCTACGACTACACCATCCACGACCGCACCGAAGAAACCTTAACCATCCAGCCCACCAAAGTCATTCTGGTCGAGGGCATCCTCATCTTTGAGAATGAAGCACTCCGGGACCTCTTGGACATCAAAATCTTTGTAGATACTGACGCAGATGTGCGTATCCTCCGCCGCATCCTGCGGGATGTAAAGGAGCGCAGCCGAAGTCTTGACTCAGTGGTAGAGCAGTACCTGACCACAGTAAAACCCATGCACGAGCAGTTCGTGGAACCCTCTAAGCGCTATGCTGATCTGATCGTTCCCGAGGGTGGCAAGAATCTAGTTGCCATTATGATGATTATGCAGCGCATCTCCTACCACATTGAGCACGGAGATGTGGTCTCTGAGCAGTAAGACAGCCTGTAATGACTGCCCATAGTCTCTTACTCTATTCCCCAGCAGATGCAGCCGCTCTACGGCGGCCTGAGCATTCTTTTATTTTAGTTTTAAGATTTCATTGGTTGAAAGGACACACATCATGAAACGCACGGAAATCGCCCGCATTTTCGCGGACATGGAACACTTCAGCAATCAGGAAGTGACGGTCTGCGGCTGGACCCGTACCATCCGCGACATGAAAAACTTTGGCTTCATCGAACTCAATGACGGCAGTTGTTTCAAGAGCATCCAGGTGATTTTTGCCGAGGACACATTGGACAACTACAAAGAGATCGCCAAGCAGAATGTGGGAGCCGCCCTGGTGGTTCAGGGTACGGTTGTCCTCACCCCAGAGGCCAAGCAGCCCTTGGAGATCAAGGCTTCCTCCATCCAGGTGGAGGGTCCCTCTGCCCCGGAGTATCCGTTGCAGAAAAAACGCCACAGTGTAGAATTTCTCCGTACAGTGGCCCATCTTCGTCCCCGGACAAATCTCTTCTCTGCCGCTTTTCGAGTGCGTTCGGCTGCCGCCTTTGCCATCCATGAGTTTTTCCAGGAACGTGGCTTTGTCTATATCCACACCCCCATCATCACGGCCTCAGATTGTGAAGGTGCTGGTGAGATGTTCCGGGTGACCACCTTGGACCCCGAGAACATCCCGCGCTTGGAAAACGGTCAGATTGATTATAGCCAGGACTTTTTTGGCAAACCCGCCAGCTTAACCGTCTCTGGCCAACTCAATGCAGAAAACTTCGCCATGTCCTTTGGCAACGTCTACACCTTCGGCCCCACCTTCCGGGCAGAGAATTCCAATACCCAGCGCCACGCCGCCGAGTTCTGGATGATTGAACCTGAGATGGCTTTCTGTGATCTTTCTGGTGACATGGACGTAGCCGAGGATATGATTAAATATGTGATTCGCACCGTATTGGAGCGCTGCCCCCAAGAGATGGACTTTTTTAACTCCTTTGTGGATAAGGGCCTTCTGGATCGGCTTCAGCATGTGGCCTCCTCTGACTTTGGCCGGGTAACCTACACGGAAGCCGTAGAGATTCTCAAACAGCACAATGACAAGTTTGACTTCAAAGTAGAGTGGGGAACCGATCTGCAAACAGAACACGAGCGTTTCCTTACCGAACAAGTCTATCAACGCCCCGTCTTTGTTACAGACTACCCCAAAGACATCAAAGCATTCTATATGCGTTTAAACGATGACGGCAAAACTGTGGCCGCCGCTGACTGCCTGGTTCCCGGCATTGGAGAGATCATCGGCGGCAGCCAGCGTGAAGAGCGCCTGGATGTGCTGGAGGATCGAATCAAGGCCCTGAACATGGACCCCCAGGACTATTGGTGGTACTTGGATCTGCGCCGCTACGGCTCCTGCAAGCACGCAGGCTTTGGCTTGGGCTTCGAGCGGATGGTCATGTATCTGACAGGCATTTCCAACATCCGAGATGTCCTCCCCCATCCACGCACTGTGGGCAGCGCTGACTTCTAATTCCTGTAAACAGCAAGAGCGAAGAGACCCTTTTCGGTCCCTTCGCTCTTTTTTCTGTCATCCCACTGCAATCGGTATATCCCTTCTCCGCAGGACTGCAGAGGATCAATCACCAGACAGCTGCTTGGCCTGGATGCACTGCAAATTCTCCTGGAGCCGAACATTGTCTGGGGCCAGTTCCAGGGCTTTTTGAATCGCATCGAATGCCTTCCCATACTGGCCAGTATAGTAATAACCCAAACTGGCCAGGTCCCAAGGATGCTCTCCCCATGCTGCCGCTTCACTAATGTACGTTTTAGGCCGCTGCGTGATCGCCAGTGCCCGACCCGTGGCCCATAGCACACCATACCAATCCTGACGTTGGTAGGAAAAATCTGCCAAATCCATCCATGGTTCACGCAGGTGAGGGGCCTCTCCAACAGCCCGCAGCAGCCACCGTTCCTCCTCACCTTCCATTGCCAGGGCATGATAGTCCTTGGCCAGCAAACGCATGGAGGCACAGCGTTCATCTGCCCAGGTTGCTGTTGGCAGCGACAAGTGGGTCTTGAGCATCGCGATACTCTCTTCCCACCGACGATAGAAAAAATACTCCCGTCCCAAATAGTGGACATTTCGATCATTGTCTGGTTCTTCCTGTACGGCCAACTCCAACAGAGTCAGATATTGCCCTCGACTTTTTGTCTCATCGGGATGATGTTCCAGCCGGACATCCTCCGCATACTGTGTCTCAGGTACACCACCATCGTAGCGGAGCGTTTCATGCACAGGGCTAACCCATTGACATCCCTGGCGGCGGTGAATTTTTTCATACCAAAAGGTCATTCCCTCCCGTCCATCAGGGAGGAAGTTCCAAATATATTGGTAGAACAACCGTTCTGTCCCTGGCACCCAAGCCCGCTCTACCTTTTCCCGCCAACCAGGCTGGAACACTTCATCCAAGTCAGTACAGACACAGATGTCCGCATCTTCTGGTACCAACTCTAGAGAACGATTGCGGGCAGTGTCAAATCGCCAAGGCTCAATGCGTTCTACCGTGACCTTAGCCCCCAGTTTCTCCAAACATTGTGGGGTACCATCCGTAGATCCAGTATCCAAAACGTAG
Source organism: Evtepia sp. (assembly GCA_020025735.1). Taxonomy (GTDB): domain Bacteria; phylum Bacillota; class Clostridia; order Oscillospirales; family Oscillospiraceae; genus Evtepia. The sequence goes on along the minus strand of JAHHRP010000114.1, from coordinate 636 downwards.
ATGTCATCGGCCTCTGACATAGAGTTCATCCAGCGTTCCACAAATTTTCTCTCATTTTTGCAAATAGCATAGACGACAACTTTCATAACCCACTCCTTTCCGCAGAGGAAGGCGACATAATATGCCGCCTTCCTCTTTAGATCCATTAAGTTACTTCTATTGGTCAATTGGACAGCAAGCCGATCTCCCGCAAGTTGGTCAGCAAGTTGTTGAACCGCTCCACTATATCAGATGTGCCAGTAGCGTTCGGCACCGGTGAAGCCTGCTTAACAAAGCCACTTGGACCAGTGGGGCCAGTAGGACCAACTGCACCAGTAGCACCCGTAGGACCAACTCCTCCGGTTAATCCGGCAGGGCCAGTAGGACCAGTAGGACCCGTGGGACCAGTAGGACCCGTGGGGCCAGTAGGACCCGTGGGGCCAGTAGGACCAGTAGGACCAGTAGGGCCAATTGCACCAGCAAGACCCGCAGGACCGACTCCTCCAGTTAATCCAGCAGGGCCAGTGGGACCGGTAGGGCCAGTTGCGCCAGTAGGACCGGTAGGGCCAGTGGGGCCGGTTGCGCCAGCCGCACCAGCAGGACCGGTGGGACCAACTCCTCCGGTTGATCCAGCAGGGCCAGTGGGGCCGGTTGCGC
>JAHHRP010000113.1 GCA_020025735.1 Evtepia sp. | reverse complement strand
AGATGAAGGAGGTTAACGAGGCATATGATGCCATCGTAAAGGCCCGCACGCAAGGGGGGTATCAGTCCGCTGGCGGCTATGGGAGCAGCCGGACCACCAATACACAGGGGGGAAATTATTACAATAACCCAACCCTGATTCAGGTGCGCCAGTTGATTGCCCAGAATAATCTGGCTGAGGCAGAACGCATCTTGCGCAGCTCGCCGGCGAACACCGGTGAGTGGTATTATCTCATGGGAAGCATTGCCTATCGCCGGGGCTGGATGGACGATGCCCGCCAAAATTTTTGGACGGCAGCCAACATGGACCCCACCAATATGGAGTATCGTCAGGCGGTTAACAGCATGGGGATGCAGGCCAGACGCGGCGCCTACGGCGGGGCAGATGATTTGTCGAATCTGTGTACTACGCTGTGCTGCCTAAACTGTCTGTGTAATTCCTGCAATGGCTGAGGTTGTAAACAGCGTTGATGAAAACAAGAATGAGGTGTTTGGCTTGATACGAAGCATGACAGGGTATGGCCGAGGGGAAGGCACCCTCCATGACCGGACCATTACGGTAGAACTCCGAGCGGTAAACAATCGCTATCTGGATTGCACGGTGAAAATCCCCCGGTTGTATGTGTTTGCCGAAGAGGCCATAAAATCCTGTGTTCAAAAACAAGTAGGACGAGGTAAGGTAGATGTCTTTGTATCTATTGACGCCTCTGCCGCTGACAAGGTAGAGGTAACACTCAACCGACCGGTGGCAGACGGATATTATCAGGCGTTGACCCAGATGCGAGATGCCTATGACTTGAAGGATGATCTTTCGGTGTCTCTTTTGTCCCGATTTCCTGATGTGTTTCTGGTGGAAAAAAACCAAGGGGATGCGGATGTGATTGCTGAGGACATTGTACAGGTGCTTTCTCAGGCGCTGAATGACTTCAATGCTATGCGGGAGCGGGAAGGAAAGAAGTTGGCCGAGGACATTCGAAGCAAGGCGGAGATCATTGCCCGTCTGGTGGCGCAGGTCGAGGAACGCTCCCCCCAGACTGTGGTGGAATACCGCGAGAAACTCCGTCAGCGAATGGAAGAAGTACTGGAGAATACCCAAATCGAAGAAAGTCGTATCCTTACTGAGGCAGCGATCTTTGCCGACAAGGTGGCTGTGGATGAGGAGACCGTTCGCTTGCGCAGCCACCTGACTCAGTTGAGTGAGATGCTCAGCCAGGGTGGTGCCATTGGACGGAAACTGGATTTTCTCATTCAGGAGTTTAATCGGGAGGCCAATACCATTGGCTCCAAATGCAGTGATGTGGCGCTGTCTCGGGTGGTGGTGGACCTCAAAGGTGAGATTGAAAAGATTCGAGAACAGGTTCAAAACATTGAATGAGGGGGGAATCCTGTGAAACTCATCAACATTGGTTTTGGCAACATGGTTTCTGCTGGTCGTCTCATTGCTATTGTTAGTCCTGAATCTGCTCCCATTAAGCGCATGGTCCGGGAGGCCAGAGAGCGGGGCGTATTGGTGGATGCCACCTATGGTCGTCGTACCCGTGCAGTGCTTATCACAGATAGTGACCATATCATCCTTTCTGCCTTACAGCCGGAAACCGTGGCTGGTCGATTGGGCGGACGGGAAGAGATTGTGGGGGAGGAAGAGGAATGAGGAAAGGAACCTTAGTAGTGGTCTCTGGGTTTTCTGGTGCAGGGAAGGGGACGGTGTTGGCCCAAGTGCTGACCAAGCGGCCGGATCTTTACCTTTCGGTCTCTTTTACGACTCGTGCGCCAAGAGAGAAAGAACAGGATGGTGTGAATTACCATTTTATCACCCGGGAGGAGTTTCAGGCCCGCATTAACCGGGGAGAATTTTTAGAGTATGCTGAGTACGTTGGCAACTATTATGGTACCTCGATGCAGGTGATCCGGGAGAAGTTAGAACAGGGCATAGATGTGATTCTGGAGATTGAGATTCAGGGAGCGGCCAAAGTTCGCGAGAAACTGCCGGAGGCCGTTTCTCTATTCTTGGTTCCTCCGTCTTTTGAAGAACTCTCCCGCCGCCTCCATGATCGAGGAACTGACACAGAGGCAACCATCCAGAAGCGGCTAGAGACTGCCCGGCGAGAGGTCAAAGAAATTGTAAATTATGATTATATCGTTGTCAATGACACAATAGACCGAGCAGTAGAAGAGGTTTTAGCGATTCTAACTGCCGAGGGCTGTCGGAAAGAAAGACGGCTTCATTTGATTGAAGGAGTGTAATGGATTATGATGCTGTATCCCGCAATGAATGAACTCTTGGCCCAAGTACCCAGTCGCTATCAGCTGGTCAATGTAGTGGCTGCCCGCGCACGAAAAATTGCTGCGCGAGCCGAAGAGGAGGACCTGATGCTGGAGGATAAACCTGTGAGTATTGCCATCCGAGAAATCGCTGAAGGCTGTCTGGATGACTTTGAAGAAACCACTGCTGCCGAGGAGGATTGGGAGCGTGAGGAGTCTCTGGAGGATAGGCAGGAGATGACAGAACAATGAGAGGGCGGAAACGTGCGCTATGACTGTGGCGCGGATCGCCCTGGCCGCAGCGACTTTTGCCATTGATCGCCCATACTCTTATGCTGTGCCAGATCAGTTAAAGGAGGGGGTACTTCCAGGAGTACGGGTGTTGGTCCCCTTTGGCCGTGGAAATCGGCCCAGTGAAGGGCTTGTGCTCTCTCTAGCAGAGGAAGAGACGGGAAAGCTGAAGGAAATCACTGCTTTGCTGGACCATCGGCCGGTTCTGGACACGGAGGGAGTACGGCTCGCCCTATGGATGCGGGAACGGTTTTTCTGCACTGTTTACGCTGCTGCAATGACTATGTTGCCCACAGGATTGTGGTATGTCCTTCGAGAAGGATATACGCTGTCTTCTGGTGCTGATTGGACGCACTGGCAGCAAAGAGAGGACCATCCAAGAGAGCGTCAGATCTTAACCTTTCTCCAGTCTGTGGGTGGCCGAGCATCCTTAGAGCAGATCCAGTCTATTCCAGGGATGAAAGATCCCAAAAGGGCTTTGCGGGAATTGGAACGAACGGGTGCTGTGGTGCGAGAGACCATAGCCCAGCGAAAAGTTAAGGACAAGACAGAAAAAATTGCAGTTTTGTCTGTGTCCCCTTCGGAAGCATTGGCCCGGATGAACCCTTTGCGGAAAACATCTCCTATGGGATGGGAAGTAACAAGCTTACTGTGTCATCTGGGCAGCGCCAGCGTGAAGGAACTGTGTTATTTTACAGGAGCTTCTCGGCAGACGATAAAGACACTGGAGAAGCGAGGTGTTTTGAGCCTTCAGGAGCGGGAAGTGTTTCGTCACCACCTTCCCCAGACGCAGGAAGTACAGCGGCTTTCTCCTCTTAACAGCCAGCAACAGACCGCTTATGATGGGTTATGTACCCTGATGGATCTTGGGACAGCGCAGGCAGCGCTGCTCTATGGAGTTACTGGCAGTGGAAAAACCCAAGTGTATCTCCATCTGATTCAAAAGACATTGGAGGCTGGGCGGGGTGCTATTGTGATGGTTCCAGAAATTGCCCTGACGCCTGGTTTGCTGGAAATTTTTATTGCCTATTTTGGCCGCCAAGTAGCGGTGCTCCATAGCTGCTTGCCATCAGGAGAACGTTATGATGAGTGGAAGCGGGTACGGGACGGTTTGGCAAAGGTGGTAGTGGGCACACGCTCGGCGGTGTTTGCACCGTTGTCAGATGTGGGCCTGATTATTCTGGATGAGGAGCAGGAGAGCAGCTACCAGTCTGAAAGTATGGTGCGCTACCACGCCCGAGAGGTAGCAAAGTTCCGTTGTGCCCAGCATAAAGGACTACTGCTGCTGGGATCGGCAACGCCAGCAGTGGAAAGCCGCTATGCCGCCGAACAGGGTCAGTATCATCTTTTTACATTAACCAAGCGGTACAATGAGCGGCATTTGCCTCAAGTCAAGCTGGCTGATATGAAGCAGGAGCTTCGGCAGGGCAACGGGACGGGTCTATCAGGTTTGTTGCGGGAGGAGATTGGGGAAAACCTCCGTCGGGGAGAACAGAGCATTCTTTTTCTCAACCGCCGAGGAAATAGCCGCATGGTGGTTTGTACGTCGTGCGGACAGGTTCCCACATGCCCCCGCTGTTCGGTTCACCTGACCTATCACAGCGCCAATGGTCGGCTGATGTGCCATTATTGTGGGCACTCCCAGCCTCTTCCAGAGAGTTGCCCGGACTGTAACGGTCGGTTGCAGTTTGTGGGAATGGGGACACAAAAACTCCAAGAGGAACTGCAAACCATCTATCCGAACACTGAGGTGATGCGGATGGATGCAGATACCATCTCGGCAACCCAGTCCCATGAGGTGCTGCTGGATCGCTTTCGCCGGAAGAATATTCCCATTCTTTTGGGTACGCAGATGGTGGCCAAGGGTCTGGATTTTCCCAATGTAACCTTGGTGGGTGTGGTGGATGGAGACTTGTCCTTGTACAGTGACAACTACCGGGCTGCGGAGCGGACCTTCTCCTTGTTGACCCAAGTGGTGGGCCGAGCAGGGCGGGGGGACAAGCCTGGCCGGGCAGTGATCCAGAGCTGGACCCCAGACAATGATGTGATTGCCCTGGCAGCTTGCCAGGATTATGATACCTTTTATAGTCAGGAGCGGGAGATGCGGCGCATGCTCCGCTTTCCGCCTTTTTTGGATTTATTCCGCATAACAATCTCCGGGTTGGAGGAAACCCAAGTGCTGCGGGCCTGTACGTTGGTGCGCCGCAGTCTCGAACCGTGGGTTAAGCCACGCCAGCACGGACCGGATGGGCCAGAGATTTTGGGCCCCGCCCCTGCGCCTATTTTGAAAGTCAACAACCGCTACCGGTATCGGATTTTGCTCAAGTGCCGGAACGAAAAGGAGATCCGGGCGATCCTTGCCCAGATTCTTCGCTCGGCCCAAGAGGACCGAGCCAATCGGGGTTTGTCCATTTTAATGGATGTAAACCCTATGGATTGATCTGTCTCTCACAATGGGAGAAGGAACGATGGAATAACGAGGAAGGAATGAGCTGCCATGATTAAGAAAATTTTGCAGAAAGAAGATCCCGCACTCCATAAGGTTTGCCATCCTGTGACCAACTTTGACCGCAAACTGGTCGGTTTGCTGGAAGATTTGACCACGACCTTGAAGGATGCCCAGGGCCTGGGCCTAGCTGCCCCACAGATCGGCATTCTCCGCCGCGTGTGCGTGGTGATGGATGAGGATGAGAGTTATCTGGAATTGGTCAACCCCGAGGTGATCAGTGAGGAAGGAGAACAGGAAGGTTTTGAGGGCTGCCTGAGTCTGACCGGTCGGTACGGCATCGTCAAACGTCCCATGAAAGTGAAAATTAAGGCCCAAGATCGCCATGGAAACCCCGTAGAATACGAGCGCGAGGGTGTGACTGCCCGTTGCTTCTGCCATGAGATCGAGCATCTGGACGGTCATATGTACTATGAGAAAACAGACCGGTTGTTTACAGAGGAAGAAGTGGACGAGATGCTGCAAAGAGCAGAGGAAGAACGATGAAA
>JAHHRP010000112.1 GCA_020025735.1 Evtepia sp. | reverse complement strand
ATAAGGTAAAACGTGAAAAATGGGGTGATCTCTATGGGATGTTATTACACCTCAATGTCCCGCATAAGGTTGACCATCTCCACAGCACCCAAGGCGCAGTCGTATCCTTTGTTGCCTGCTTTGGTGCCTGCACGCTCAATGGCCTGTTCAATGGTATCCGTGGTCAAGACGCCAAAGAGAACGGGGATCTGGCTTTGGAGAGATACGGTAGCAATGCCTTTGGAAACCTCAGAGCAAACGTAGTCGTAATGGCTGGTGCTGCCGCGGATCACTGCGCCAAGACAGATCACAGCATCGTATTTGCCGCTGTTTGCCAGTTTGCTGGCTACAAGGGGAATTTCAAAAGCGCCTGGGACCCAGACGAGATGCACATCAGCCTCCTGAACACCGTGGCGGGTCAACCCATCCATGGCACCGCCAATGAGTTTTGAAGTAATAAACTCATTGAACCGAGCGGCAACAATGGCCACTTTCATTTCTTTTGCGACCAAACTTCCTTCAAATGTTTTCATAGGGATCCTCCTCGAATACAGATAGACAATGTTTTATATTTATGGTATTGAATGTGTGTATGCGGTATCAGTAGTTGAGTATATGGCCCATTTTCTTTTGCTTGGTTTGCAGGTAGAACAAGTCGTGGGCGGTAGCAGCCACTTGGATGGGCACCCGTTCCGTGATCTCCATGCCAAAGTCAGAGAGCTGGTAGACTTTGTCTGGGTTATTGGTCAGCAGACGCAGCGTTTTGGCACCCAGATCCCGGAGAATCTGCGCCCCGATGTAATACTCCCGCAAATCTCCGGCAAAGCCCAGGGCGAGATTTGCTTCTAGAGTGTCCATTCCCTCGTCCTGAAGGGCGTAGGCACGGAGCTTGTTGATGAGACCGATCCCTCGGCCTTCCTGGCGCATATACAGCAGAATCCCACGGCCTTCTGTTTCGATCTGGCGCATAGCAGCGGCAAGCTGCTGGCCACAGTCGCAGCGGAGAGAGCCGAAGGTGTCTCCGGTCAGGCACTCGGAGTGAACCCGACAAAGGATATCCTGACCGTCTCCAATATCTCCTTTGACCAGGGCTACATGGTGCTGACCATTCAGCTTGTTGATGTAGCCATAGGCCATAAAATCTCCGTATTGTGTGGGCATCTTGGTCACGGTGACACGGTCCACCAAGAGTTCGTGCCGCTTGCGATAGGTCTGTAAGTCCTGGATGGTAATGAACTTTAACCCCCATTCCTTGGACATCTTTTGCAGTTCTGGAGCACGCATCATGGTGCCGTCCTCCCGCATGATTTCACAGCACAGTCCCACTTCCTTCAGCCCGGCCAGCCGCATGAGATCCACTGTGGCCTCGGTATGACCGTTGCGTTCCAGGACACCGTTGTCTTTCGCCAGCAGGGGAAACATATGACCAGGGCGGCGGAAGTCCTCAGGCTTTGCGTTGGGATCTGCACACTTCATGGCGGTGATGGAACGCTCGGCAGCAGAGATGCCTGTGGTGGTGTCCACATGGTCGATGGAAACGGTAAAAGCGGTTTCGTGGTTGTCGGTGTTCCTTGTGACCATTTGGGGGAACTGGAGTTTTTGCACATACTCATAGGACATGGGCATACAGATCAGCCCCTTGCCGTAGGTCGCCATGAAATTGATGTTTTCAGTGGTGGCGAACTCTGCCGCACAGATAAGGTCCCCTTCATTTTCCCGGTCAGGGTCATCTGTGCAGAGGATCATCCGGCCTTGCCGCAGATCTTCCAGTGCTTCTTCAATGGTGTTGTACTGAAACATAGTTTTGCTCCTTTCTATGGCTCAAAAACCGTAACGGGATAAAAATTCTTTGGTGATTCCGTTCTTGTGATGGGGCGCCTCCTGGGCTGGCTGGAGGAGTTTTTCTACATACTTGCCGATGATATCTGTCTCTAAGTTGACACTGTGTCCGACCTTCCTGTCAGCCAATACTGTGACACGCACCGTGTGTGGAATGGCAGAGATGGAAAAGGCGTCGTTCTCTACGCGGGCTACCGTCAGGCTGATGCCATCAATGGTGATAGAACCTTTCTCCACCACATACCGCAGGATTTCCGGTCCGGCAGCAATGGTGTACCAGATGGCGTTGTCATCTTTTTCGATGCGTCGTACCGTGCCGATGCCGTCAACATGACCGGCTACAATGTGGCCGCCGAATCGTCCATTTGCCGCCATGGCCCGCTCCAGATTTACCCGACTGCCTGGACGCAGAGAGGCCAATGCGGAGCGATTGAGTGTCTCGTGCATGACGTCTGCTGTGAAGCCGGTGGGAGAGAAAGAAGTAGCGGTCAGACACACACCATTGACGGCGATGCTGTCTCCCAAGTGGATATCATCTAGGATGACGCTAGCCTGAATTTCTAAAATGGCGCTGCTGGCTCCTTTATGGATGGCCTTGAGGGTGCCGACTTCTTCTACAATACCAGTAAACATTTATGCTTCCACCTCACTTTCCCAAAGGAGATCCTTTCCCAGTCTGGTGAGAACAGGGGATTTGCATTGCAGTGCGTGGTCTGGGTGGGGAAATCCCTGCCCCCCAACGGGGGATTTGGCTTGGGCACCGCCCAGGATTTTGGGGGCCAGATAGACTTGCACCCGATTCACTAAGTTTTCCTGTACCAGGGACCAGTGCAGGGCACTGCCACCTTCAGCCAAAACGCTATCTACCCCGAGTTCTCCAAGTTTTGTCATGAGAGCCCGCAGGCTAACGTGACCGTTGTTCTGAGGCAAGGAGAGGATCTGACAGCCTGCCTCCCGGTAAGGAGCAAGCTGAGATTCCTGCGTTACGCAGGTAGCGATGCAGGTGGGGATTTGGGATGCAGTGCGGACGACCTGTGCACCAGTGGGTGTACGCAGGTTGGTGTCGCAGACGATGCGAAGAGGGTTCCGACCGTGCTCGATGCGACAGGTGAGTTGAGGATCGTCTGCCAGCACGGTACCAACGCCAACTAGGATGGCGCGATACCGGTTTCGCTGGGTATGGACGTGGTGACGAGCTTCTTCTCCGGTGATCCACTGAGAGGCGCCTGTGTAAGCAGCCAATTTTCCGTCCAAGGTCATGGCGTATTTCAGGACGACATAGGGTTGTCCTGTCTGGATAAAGTGGAAAAAGACGTGGTTGAGTGCCCGGCATTCTTCTTCCAGGATTCCTTGTGTCACCTGTATGCCATGGGACCGCAGCAATGCAGTTCCTTTACCTTCTACCAGGGGGTTAGGATCTCCTGAACCGATCACCACCCGAGAGATCCCAGCCTGTAAAATAGCCTCTGTACAAGGGGGCTGCCTGCCGTGGTGACAGCAGGGTTCCAGGGTAACATACATGGTGGCTCCGGTGGGATCTTTGGTGCAGGCGGCTAGAGCCGCTCGCTCAGCATGGAGCTGTCCGTATTTGGCATGATAGCCTTGGGCAATGATTTGACCGTTCTGAACGATTATCGCTCCCACCATGGGGTTCGGAGAGGTCCAGCCAGCGCCTTTCTTTGCCAAGTCCAGGGCAAGGGACATGTACTCCTGGTCTGTCATCGTTATCTACCTCCGCGTGCAAAAAAACGCTCTGAAGCAAATCTTCAGAGCGTTTAGGGATACAAAATCAAACACAGTGATCCTAGGTTCTTTGCCATAAAAAACTCTGGAACGTAAAAACATCCCAGAGCAACTATGGCAATAGACGCAGAGATCCCGCGCATTTTTGCCTATCTTCTTCCATCCAGACTATACTGTCGGTTTTGGAATTGCACCAAATCCTGCCGTGTTATCGGCTCGCGGACTATACCGCCGATCGGGAATTTCACCCTGCCCTGAAGACTGCTATTTTGTTGTCTGTTAACAAGTTACTCTCATAAAGACGCTTTGTCAAGAGAGACCGTAAAAATCAAGCAATATTATAATGTTATGACGATAAATTGACTTTTTTGATATATAGTTTTATTGATTATAACGGCGAAATGAAAAAAAGAAGGTGTTGAGAACTTTGTGATGAAGGGAGGAGAAACCAGATCGTGGCAGAGGATACACCACAAATACTGCGTGTGCCTATCGAGGCAATTTCATACACAGCCTGTTCGCAAAAAATGTTTTCTTGGAAAGAACAGGTAAGGAGAAGGTGCAGCTTTTTTCAAAAAAATGGGCAAACCCCCTTTGCAAACGCAAAGAGTTATAGTAGAATGAATGCAAAATACTGCCCATCTACCAGAAAGGACCCTGCATTGGCGGGCAGGAAAAAGCCCCCTTTTTTCAGAGGAGGGGCAGGGGAGGTACCTATGGAGCAAGCAAAGTATCAGCGCGTTTTGCTGAAGATCAGCGGAGAAGCTTTGGCAGGTCAGGCAGGTCGAGGTATCGACTTTTCGTTTGCCCGTCAGGTTTGTCAGGTGGTGAAGGACTGCGTTAGCTGTGGCGTTCAGGTAGGCTTGGTGGTAGGCGGCGGAAACTTCTGGCGCGGCGTTAAGGACGGGGGCGGCAATATGGAACGCACCCGGGCTGACCAGATGGGGATGCTGGCTACGGTCATCAATAGTCTTGGCCTTCAGGATGTGCTGGAGCAGTTGGGGCAGCCCGCTCGGGTCCTCACGTCCATTCCTATGGGTTCCGTGGGGGAGATTTGCTCCAGAGCTGTAGCTGATCGCTATTTGCGGGAGGGAACCGTAGTTATTTTTGCTGGCGGAACTGGGAATCCCTACTTTTCCACAGACACTGCCGCCGTCCTGCGGGCAGCAGAGATCCAAGCAGATATCATTCTTCTGGCCAAGAACATTGATGGTGTATATAGTGCGGACCCGAAGAAAGACCCTGGGGCTGTAAAATATGATGCCATAAGCTATGATAAGGTTTTGGCCGAGCATCTGCAAGTGATGGACCTGACAGCCACATCTTTGGCTTTGGATAACCACATCCCTGTAATGATTTTTGCGCTGGCAGACCCGAAGAACATCCTTCGGGTGGTAATGGGAGAGAAGATCGGCACCATTGTAGAGGAGGAGAAAAAGTCATGAAGGAAATGTATCAGGAATATGAAGTGAAAATGCAGAAGACGGTGGAGGTCGTGATGAGCGACTTTGCTGGTGTTCGTGCTGGGCGGGCCAATGCTGCCGTGCTGGATAAAATCACTGTGGAGTATTATGGCACTGAGACACCCATTCACCAAGTGGCCTCTATTTCCACGCCGGATGCCCGGACCCTAGTGATCCAGCCCTGGGACGGGACGCTGCTCAAGAGTGTGGAAAAGGCATTGCTCACCTCAGAACTGGGGATCAATCCCCAGAATGACGGCAAGGTGATCCGTCTCGTTTTCCCTCAGCTGACCGAGGAGCGCCGGAAGGAATTGACCAAACAGGTAAAGAAGTACGGCGAAGGGGGAAAGGTAGCAATCCGCAACATCCGCCGGGATGCCATGGAAAAGTTTAAAGCCATGAAGAAAAAATCAGAGATCACGGAGGATGACCTGAAAGAGCTGGAAGAGGAGATGCAGAAAATTACCGACAAACGCTGCAAGGAGATCGACGACCTGACTGCCAAGAAGGAAGCCGAACTCATGGCTGTGTAAGGA
>JAHHRP010000111.1 GCA_020025735.1 Evtepia sp. | reverse complement strand
GTATACAATCCCACTACCCCCGCTTTCTCTTTTTGTTTAATATGTCACTTGACGTTTTGGTGTAAATCTAAGATAATAGCCAAGGTCTTAGGACATGCCTGTAACCCTTGCGGCCCAAGGGTTTCCTCATTCATTTGCAATTTTTCTTTCATTTTCGCCCAAGTTCACCTGCGTTTCCTTCCTTCTTTTCCGCAGTGTGACTGACATAAAATCCTTCCATTATTACTCACCAAAAAAGCCTTTCGGGTCACTCCCGAAAGGCTTTTTTGGCGCGCTTTCCTATTGGCTATACCAAATAAAATAGAATTGGCCATAGCCATAAGATCAGTTTTATGTTACGCTAACTGCAACTTGGCGGATTTTTCCGCCCTCTGGACCAGGGGCAGAAGCTGCCCACCCAAACAAGGAGGATTTTTTATCATGAAGCGCGTTGTTTCCATCCAAGATATTTCCTGTCTGGGAAAGTGTTCCCTTACCGTAGCGCTGCCCATTATCTCCGCCATGGGGGTTGAGACATGTGTGGTCCCCACAGCCGTCCTGTCCACCCACACCGGAGGCTTTTCCGGCTTTACCTTTCACGACCTGACTCAGGAAGTGGCTCCCATTGCCGCCCACTGGAAAAAAGAAGGCATTACCTTTGATGCCATCTACACCGGTTATCTGGGTTCCTTCGAGCAAATCGACCTGGTGGGCAAATTCTTCGATCAGTTCGGCGGGGAAGGAACTCTTGTCTATGTGGACCCCGCTATGGCCGACAATGGTGTGCTCTACCCCGGCTTCACCCCCGAGTTTGCCAAGGAGATGGGCAAGCTCTGCGGCAAAGCCGATGTGATTGTCCCCAACCTCACAGAAGCCTCCTTTATGCTGGGCATCGACTATGTGGGCGATGACTACGATGAAGCCTACATCAAAAAGCTTCTCAAGGACCTCACTGGCCTGGGCTGCAAGACCGCAGTGCTGACCGGCGTCAGCTTTGCTCCTGACAAGATCGGTGCCATGGCTTATGATGCCGTCTCCGACACCTATGCCAGCTACTACAATGAAAAACTTCCTGTGAGTTTCCATGGTACCGGCGATATCTTTGCCTCCTCCTGTGTAGGAGCCCTGATGAATGGCAAGGACCTCACCGGCGCCCTGAAGGTTGCCGTAGACTACACCTTAGAATGTATTCGCGAGACCCAGAACGACCCTGATGCGCGTTGGTACGGGGTAAACTTCGAGTCCGCAATCCCCATGCTGGTCCACAGCCTGGGTCGGTAAGTCCTATCTTTTCCTTCCAATGAAAGGCGCAGGGCACGGCTGCTATGCCGCGCCCTGCGCCTTTCCTATCTGCGTTCACAATTCCGATTTCATTCTCCCAACACAAACTTTTCCAAGGCCAGAGCCACACCATCCTCATTACAAGAACCCGTTACAAAATCAGCCCCCGCCTTTACCTCCTCGGCCGCATTGGCCATGGCGACACCAATTCCCGCAGCTTGGAGCAAGGGCAAGTCACTGCCGCCATCCCCCATCGCCAGCACCTGATCAGCAGAAATATCCAGTCGCCGGAGCAAAAAACGCAGGGCCTCCCCCTTGTCGATGTCCCCAGCAATCACTTCCAGATCATTCGGAAATGGGTCGGCAAACCCAATGTCCGAAACCCCTGTAAGGGTTTGCCGAAGCTGTTGCTTGCTCTGGGGACTGTCCGTAAGAAAGAACAACTCCTCCACTGGTCGGCGGTCTGACGCCAAAAACTCTGCCACCGTACCAGGCAGCACTTGACGGGTATCCAGATGATATTGGAGCAAAGCAGTGCCTGCATATCGGTCCCGAAGAATTTCGTAATCGGGCTGAGAAAGATAGCCGATCCCCTCTCGAAAGACCTGGCGAATCATCGGGAAATGAGCGCTCTTTTCCAGCACCGCCAAACAGGTCTCTGCCGCCAGATGTTTTTCCAACAGCACCTCCCCCTGAACTAGGTCCCGGATGGTGGCACCATTAGAGGTCACTGCATACCGAAGCCCCGGTATGGTCAGCACCGCCGGAGGCAGCCCCTGGGCCGGGCGGCCAGTAATCGGAACCACCAGCACTCCCTGACTCCTGGCCCTTTCCAAGGCCGCCCAGGTGCGAGGTGTGATCTGCTTTTCTTCGTTGAGCAGCGTGCCGTCCAGATCCAGCGCCAGCAGCTTGATCTTCTTTCCCATGGTCACAGCCTCCCGTTCGTTTTTTTTGAGTATAGCATACCCGCCCGCAAAAGGCCACATCTAAGTTGCTCCCCTTGCATTGCCCGGGGAAACAAGCTATAATAGCGCCACTATCCGGGCCTCGGTGCCCACCAAGACAAAGGAGACCCCTTCTATGGCCACACGTCCTTATCCCATCCTCACCGTCAATGAAAAGGCTGCCCGGGCCATCCGGGCCGGACACCCCTGGGTCTACGGGGCAGAAACCGCCGGACCAGATCGCCCCTGTGAAAATGGAGACATCGTTGATGTCGTCTCCCAAAAAGGCCGCTGGCTGGGGGCTGGATTCCTCAATAACCACTCCAAGATCCAAGTACGCCTGCTCTCCCGAAACACCAACGACCGTTTTGACGAAGCCTTCTGGCGTCGTCGGCTTCGGTATGCCATTGATTACCGTAAGACGGTGATGGGGCCGGATTTCGGCTGCTGTCGGCTGATCTTCGGAGAGGCCGATCAGTTCCCCGGTCTGACCGCAGACCTCTTTGGTGATATTCTGGTCACTGAGGTTCTCTCGCTGGGGATGGAGGTCCGCAAACCGCTCCTCTACGCCCTCCTAAAAGAACTGCTGGCAGAGGACGGCATCTCTCTGCGCGCCATTTATGAGCGCAACGAAGCACCTCTCCGGGACAAGGAAGGACTGCCGCGGGAAACTGGATTTTATCCGCTGCCTGGCCTGTCTACCGACCTGGACGGACAGCTCCTTCTCCGGGAGAACGACCTTGACTATGAGGTAGATTATATCCATGGACAAAAAACCGGCTTCTTTCTGGACCAGAAGTACAACCGCCGGGCTGCCGCAGCGCTGGCCTACGGTCGGCGGGTGCTGGACTGCTGCACACACACCGGGGCTTTCGCCCTCAACTGTGCGAAGGCAGGGGCCATCCACGTCACTGCGGTGGATATCTCCAAAGAAGCTGTGGACCTGACCCGACGCAATGCCACTCGAAACGGACTGAGCCACAAGATAGACGTCCTCCAAGCGAACGTATTTGATCTGCTAACCGATCTTGCCAAAGAGAAGGGGCACCCCTATGACTACATCATTCTGGACCCGCCCGCCTTCACCAAAAGCGGTGCCACTGTAAAAAATGCGTATCGGGGATATAAGGAAATCAACCTCAAGGCCATGAAACTCCTGCCCCGGGGCGGGTATCTTGCCACCTGTTCTTGCTCTCACTTTATGACTCCTGCTCTCTTTCGGCAAATGCTCCGGGAAGCTGCCGCTGATGCTGCCGTCTCCCTGCGGCAGATCGCTGAGCGTCGGCAGTCCCCCGACCATCCCATTCTGTGGGGGGTACCGGAAACGGAATATTTAAAATTCTATCTGTTCCAAATCGTTTGATTTTGCCACGCCCGCTGCCCTTTCCAGCCGCAGCGGGCCTTTTTGTTCTGAAAAAAACCTTGACAAGCATAGTCTAACCTGTTAGACTACCGCTGTCTAATAGGTTAGACTAAGATTGGAGGTATCTCCCATGAAACCCAATGCCCCCCTCTCTCTGGCCGACCATCGACTGCTGGAACTGGTCTGGTCTGCCGAACCCATCTCCTCCTCTCAGCTATGTAAGCTGGCCCTGGAAAAGCTGAGCTGGAAGCGCACCACCACCTACACCGTCATCAAGCGTCTGTGCGACAAGGGATACTTGAAAAGTGAACAGGCCCTTGTGACCTCTCTGGTTGACCGTTCTGCCGTGCAGCAGGCGGATGGGATGGATGTCTTACAGCGTTCCTTCAATGGCTCCCTGCCCAGTTTCTTGGCTGCCTTCCTCCAGGCAGGCACCGTCAGTGACCAGGAAGCCGCCGAAATCGAACAAATGTTAGCCGCTTATCGCCAGCAGCACCCTCACACCTCTCCCTCTTCCCAAAAATTGTAGGAGGCCACCCTCATGCATGAAGTACTGAAAACCCTGCTTATCATGGCCGCCACCGCCACCATAGCTGCCCTATGGGTGATGGTCTTCCGTCTGGCTCTGAAAAAAATGCCCCGATGGATCACCTGTCTTCTTTGGTTGGCTGTCTTTCTGCGAATGGTCTGTCCAGTAGGGCCCTCTCTGCCAGTGAGTCTGATTCCTGCCCCTGTGGTCCAGGGACTCTCTGTGGAAAGTTTCCCCCAAGACATCACAGCACCGCCCGCTGAAGCCACCACTCCCTCTCAACCCACGGCTCAACAAGCACCTGTTGATCCAGCCCCCATTCTGCTGGCCCTCTGGGGCGTGGGGACCGCGGGAATGCTCCTGTGGACGGGACTATCCACACGCCGCCTGCGACAACAGGTTGCCGAGGCCATCCCCTTGGAAGACGGCATCTATGAGACCGATCAAATCCCTTCCCCCTTCCTGCTTGGATGGTTCCGCCCACGAATCTATCTGCCCACAGGTATGACAGAAGAAGAACAGCACTACGTCCTGCTCCACGAGCGGACCCACCTGCGCCGGAAAGATCACTGGGCCAAGCTGTTGGCCTGGCTGGCCTTGTCTCTGCACTGGTGGAACCCCATCCTGCATGGCGCTTACCGGCTCTTCTGCCGGGATCTGGAAACCGCCTGCGACCAGGCTGTGGTACGCACGTTCCCCCCAGATGACCGAATGGGCTATGCCAAAACACTCCTCCAGATGGGCCGGGAACACCCTCAACCCCTAGCCATTCCTTTGGCCTTTGGGGAAGAAAACACAAAGCATCGGGTCCATCATGTGCTGGCATTCAAGCATCCGCCGCTGGTGGTGGTACTGATCGCCTTCTGCGTCTGCATCCTGACCTTGGTTCTCATCATCGCCAATCCCGGTGCCCACGGCCAGCAGTTGGATGGTGTCTCCATCACGCAAGCGTATGTGTTAGATTGCGGTCTGCCAGTGACTTTGCCAGAAGACAGGTTTCAGTCGCTGATGCCCCTACTGAAACAAGTCGCTCAAGGACCATACACCACCGCAGAACCTCCTGTCCTTCAGGATGGCGATATCATCCTCTCCAGTCAGACTGGCGGGACGATGTTTTACCTCATCGGCAAGCCCTCCCCGCAGCTGATCCGGGTCAACCGCGACGGCAATTCCACCACCACAAAAGTCTCCTCCAGCAGCCAAGCGCTGGCCCTATCCCAGGATTATGCCCGCTGGCAGGGCACACTGAATCAGTATCTCACCCACGAACTGGCCGATACCGTCTCTTCCCTTTCCACACCCTACTTGGGCAACAACAGCGCCTGCGGTGCCATTTTGGACGCGCTGCATCTGTCTGCCGTGGTTGGTCCCTATACTTTCTCCCTCCAGACCGGGACCCCACCCTATGGCATTACCATCCACTTGGAACAAGCCCCCGCCCCGGACGATCCCCTCCTGACGGCCTATCTTCAGGATGTCTCTACCCTCTTTCTCGCCTTGGTTGACAATGCCGAACAGGTTTCTTGGATGTATGCTGGATCGCCCATCGCCTCCTTCTCCGTCCAAGGCTCTGGGGATTTGGACGAAACCTCTTTTCGGGATGTTTACGCCCAGCTTCGGGCAAACGCCGGGGCTTACCGCGCTGCCTATCCTGCCACATCCTGATCCCCGCTCGGAAAACAGCGTTAGGGATTGTATATAGATGGTATTTATA
>JAHHRP010000110.1 GCA_020025735.1 Evtepia sp. | reverse complement strand
TTCCAACCTATGGTATAATTTTTATACAGAAGATTTGCTTTTATACAAGCTGTATTTGTAGGATGAACTGAAAAAGCATTCTTCAGCTCCCTTTGCAACTTCAAAATTAAAAGACAAGATGTTAGGAGGACTGTGATCATGAAAAAACGAGGAATGACCCTGTTGCTGGCGCTGCTTCTACTATCGTCTGCAATGGTTGGTGCAGCTGGGCTGGAAGTCTCAGACGAAGAACATGACTATATCGGTGTTGCAGCTTGGGCCAAGAAAGACATAGAAAAGGCGATGGAACTTGGGCTTGCCTTTTCTCCCACGCAAGAAGATGTTACCTTGCCCATCTGCCGGAAGGACTTTGCCAACAACGCTGCTGCGGTGGTGGCTCTGGCTTATGGTCAGGACCTGCGGACCTATGAGCATTTTAACCAGGTGCAGTCTTGGCTGGGCAGAGAGGATCGTCCTGCTTGGAAGGTCATGGGGCTGCTGCTGGGACGAGAAAACGGCCATTTTGATGAGCTGAGCGAGATCACCCGCCAGGAGGCAGCTGTTATCTTGGCACGGGCCTATCGGCTGTATGCAGCAGAGAAAAAGACCATCCCAGAGGCGGCGCTGCCCTATACAGATGCGGCCAATATCGCCAACTGGGCCAGAGAGGATGTGGCGCTGCTCACCAACCTGGGTGTAATGAACGGCGTTGAGAAGGGCCGTTTTGACCCCAACGGCAAGTATACCGTGCAGCAGTGCTTTGTCTCTGTGGTGCGGCTGTATGAAAAGACAGCGCAGGGAAAGGAACCCGTTGGGACATCTCCCATTCAGATGACCCCTCGCCAGGAAGCAATCTCTCAAGCATGGAAAAATTGGAGGTACGTTGCCGCAGCGGAGAAGAAAGACACCATTGTGATTGTCTATGATTTCGGCCCAACCCCCAGTGGCCCCAACAGAACCAGTGTGGTGGTGGTGGACCCAGATAACCACTGCAAAACCTACCGTAACATCATCAAGCGTTCCCACAACACGTTCTGGGGAGAAGATGAGAGTGGACAGTCAGATGCGAAGATCGACAAAGTTTGGCTGTCTGAAGATGGTTTGACGGTGTACTATAAAAGTACCCTGAACGAGGATGTGTACCCCTATCATCCAGACGGGACCTATGGTGAGCTGCTCTTTGCCAAAGGGGAGTATACCGTGGCGTTGGATGTGGCAACAGGACAACAGACTTACACCAGAGAAGAGTTGCCAACAGCATAAGTATGCCAGCTGTGTTGAGCGGCCCCACAGAAACACTCCTGTTCTGTGGGGCCACTTTTTCCCCACAAGAGGAGTTCTGCCTCCTGTTCCTGCCTACTTGACATTTCTCACAGGGAAGCATATAATACCCTCATTAGAAACAGGCTGCGACGGGAACCTTTCCAGGATCGGCGCACAGAGAGGAAAGACCAGAGGCTGAAAGTCTTTCCACGCCAGGGATTCAGGCAAAGCACCCTCCCCGAGCCGCCCACCGAACCCTTTGGGCAGTAGGCTGGGCCGGGTACCGCCCGTTATTGCGGAAACGAAGCGGCATAGGGTCAAAGACCCAATGCAAGCAGGGTGGAACCGCGAGATAAGAGCACTTATCCCGCCCCTGACAGATCATCAGGGGCGGGTTTTTTCTTTGCCCCAATTTAGAAGGAGGAACTGACCATGTCAGAAGAAAACTTGTATACGTTTGATCATCCTGAGTACAAACAGACGTATTGGCATACCTGCTCCCATGTATTGGCTCAGGCGATGAAGCGCCTGCACCCAGAAGTGAAGCTGGCCATCGGTCCGTCGATTGAGAACGGCTTCTATTATGACTTCGACACCCCTGCACCCTTCTCCGAGGCCCAGCTGGCCGAATTGGAGGCCGAGATGCGGAAAATCTGCAAGGAAAAGCTGAAGCTGGAGCGCTTTGAATTGCCTCGGGCTGAGGCCATCCGCTTCATGGAGGAAAGGGAGGAGCCTTACAAGGTGGAGCTGATCAACGATCTGCCTGAGGATGCAGTCATCTCGTTCTATCGGCAGGGCGAGTTTACTGATCTGTGTGCCGGCCCCCATCTGGACTCTACTGGCCGCATTAAGGGCAATGGCATCAAGCTCACCGCCTGCAACGCCGCTTATTGGCGCGGGGATTCGAACCGTCAGACCCTTCAGCGGATCTACGGCATCGCCTTCCCCAAGAAGGACGAGTTGGAAGCCTATCTGAAACAGCAGGAGGAAGCACTAAAACGGGACCATAATAAGTTGGGCCGTGAACTGGAATACTTCACCACCGTGGATGTTATCGGTCAGGGCCTGCCGATCCTGCTGCCCAAGGGGGCTAGGGTGATCCAGACGCTCCAGCGGTGGATCGAGGATGAGGAGCAGCGCCGAGGCTATCAGCTGACCAAGACCCCCCTTATGGCTAAACGGGATCTGTACCGTATTTCCGGCCACTGGGACCACTACCTGGACGGGATGTTTGTGCTGGGTGACCCAGAGGACGAAACCAAAGATTGCTTCGCCCTGCGGCCCATGACCTGTCCCTTCCAGTATCAGGTGTTCCTGAACCGTGGCCGCTCCTACCGCGATCTGCCCATGCGGCTGGGTGAGACCTCCACGCTCTTCCGCAACGAGGATTCTGGTGAGATGCACGGCCTGATCCGGGTGCGTCAATTCACCATCTCCGAGGGCCACTTGATCCTCCGTCCAGAGCAGCTGGAGGAAGAGTTCCGTGGCTGCTTCGAGCTGGCCAATTACTGTCTGGAAACCTTGGGCTTGAAAGAGGATTGCTCCTATCGTTTTTCGCAGTGGGACCCCAACAACACCGATAAATATGAGGGTACCCCGGAGCAATGGGCCCACGCCCAGGAAGTCATGGGCAAGATTTTGGACGATTTGGGTGTCAACTACACCATCGGCATCGACGAGGCAGCGTTCTACGGTCCCAAGCTGGACATCCAGTGTAAGAATGTCTTTGGGAAGGAAGATACCCTAATTACCATCCAGATCGACATGCTCCTGGCGGAGAAGTTCGGCATGGAATACGTCGATGTGGACGGTCAGAAAGCGCGGCCCTATATCATCCACCGCACCTCCATGGGCTGCTATGAGCGTACTCTGGCCCTGCTTATCGAGAAGTATGCCGGAGCCTTGCCCTGTTGGATGGCCCCAGAGCAAGTCCGTTTCCTGCCAGTGACTGACCGAGCCTTTGACTACTGCGCCGATCTGGCCAAAAACCTCAACGACCAAGGCTATCGGGTCGAGGTGGACTACCGCAACGAGAAGATTGGCAAGAAGATCCGGGAGGCCCAGCTGGAGAAGGTGCCATATATGGTCGTTGTAGGGGACCGGGACATGGAGAATGGCACCGTTTCACCCCGCCATCGTTCTGCCGGAGACCTGGGAGCTATGACCTTCCAAGGGTTCCAGGCGATGTTGGAAAAGGTTGTGGCAGAGAAGTTGAAGGACACCGATCTGTAATTTACCATACCATCCGCAGGAGGAGATACCCTATGATTTTGGAAACCACCCCAGAAGGGAAGATTTATAAGGAACTGGCAGAGGACCATTTTGCCGATCCAGAAGGATTGGGAAAATACGCCCTCTTTCTCCGTCCGTCCCAGGGGGATTTGGTCCCCGCGCCACAGATGGAGCCTCCCCTCCTGCTCACCGGCCGGTATCGGCCCATTACGCTGGAGGGCCGAAACCTTTTTGTGACCCGAGATTTTTATGCCTTTTTCAAACACCTAGAGGAGAAGGGAATTGAGGCCACGCACAAAGGGATGGTCGTTATTGCCATGAATAAGCTCCGGGAGATCATGCTGGAAGTGCCAGAGGTGCTGGACAACGCCCGGTTTACCTCTGACGGACGTAACCTCTATCTGATCAAAAATAAAACAACCAATATCCGATAAACGAAAAAATCTCCTGCCGCTGATAGATGCGGCAGGAGATTTTTTTGGTCATTGTAGGAAGTAGTTTTGCTCAATAGCGACCCAGTGTAGCACTGTCATCGCCATTGCTGGAACGTCCCATCTGGAAATCGTTCCCTGGCAGGATGGCGTTGAGCACAATCCCCGCCAGTGCGGCGATTGCTAGAGAAGTCAGGGTGATGGTCACGTCACCAAGGTGCATGGTCAGGCCCTCGGAGAAGCCAAGACCGCAAACCAAAATAACAGCAGCGATGATGAGGTTGCGGCTGTTGGTGAAGTCCACATGGTTCTCCACGATGTTCCGCAGGCCGATGGCAGAGATCATGCCATAAAGGATGAAGCTCACGCCACCGATGATGGCGGCAGGGATGGTGTTGACCAGGTGGGCGAAGGCGGGAGAGAAGGAGAGAATTATGGCGTACAGAGCAGCCAACCGAACCACCCGTGGATCATGGACTCGGGAGAGGGCCAGCACACCGGTGTTTTCCCCATACGTGGTGTTGGCCGGGCCGCCGAACAGGCCAGCCAGAGAAGTGGCTACGCCGTCTCCGATCAGGGTGCGGTGGAGTCCGGGCCGCTCGATGAAGTTTTCTCCTACCGTGGCGGAGATGGCAGAAATGTCACCAATGTGTTCCATCATGGAGGCGATGGCGATGGGGGCCATAACCAGAATGGCCGACAGATCAAACTTGGCAATGCTGCTGCCGGGATTGCTCAGGAAGGGCTGAAGGCCCAGAACAGGGTGGTCACCACCAAACAGGGTGGTACCTGCCAGGCCGGTAAAGTCTACCTGATTGGTTACCAGAGCCACCACATAGCCTCCAGCAACCCCCAGCAGGATGGGCAGAATTTTTACCATACCGCGTCCCCAGATGTTGGCCACTACGATGATCCCCATGGACACAAGGGCCAACCACCAGCAGGTGGAGGCATTGGCCACGGCAGAGGGGGCCAGGTTCAGACCAATTAGGACGATGATGGGACCGGTGACCACTGGGGGTAAGAAATGCATGACGCGCTGCACCCCGACTGCCTTGACGATGACAGAGAGGATCACATAAAGCAAGCCAGCTGCCACAATGCCGCCGCAGGCGTACTGGAGTTTTTCGCCTGGTTCCATGGTGGCATACATGCCGCTGTCCATGGCGGCCATGGCGGAAAAGCCGCCTAGGAACGCGAAGGAGGAACCCAAAAAAGCTGGAATCTGTAACTTGGTGCAGAAATGAAAGAACAAGGTGCCAAAGCCGGCAAAGAAGAGGGTGGTCTGCGTGTTCAGCGGCAGACCATAGCTCTGCACCAGGATGGGGACCAGCACAGTGGCACCGAACATGGCAAACATGTGCTGTAAGCCCAGGATAAGCATTTTGGGGATGCCCAGGGTGCGGGCATCCCGGATGGGCTGTGTTTGGGAAGGGGTAGGTTGGTTCATGGTGGTTCTCCTTTTCTCTCTTTTGTTATCGGCTGGCGGGGATCAGCTCACAGGTCGCTTGGACCAGGGCCTGGGCCAGCTGGTCAACCTCCTGCCTGGTGTTTTCCGGGCCAAAGGACACCCGCAGCATTCCGTCCCGGACGGTTTTGGAAAGACCCATGGCACCATAGACATGGCTGGCCTTACCACGGTGACAGGCAGATCCAGCGGACAGACAGAACCCCTGATCGCTGAGATACCGCACTACCACTTGGCTGGGATACCCTGGCAGTGAGATGGCGCAAATATGGGGAGCATCCCCTGGGGAGACCACAACTAGAGAGGGTAGGACGCGTTGGAAGGTGTCTAAAGCGTAATTTTTCAGGGTTGTAAGGTAAGAACTGTGTTCCTCCAAACGCTGCCGGCCGAGGGTGGCGGCGGTGGCCAGGGCGGCGCACTGGGGGGCGGCTTCTGTGCCGGAGCGCAGATGTTTC
>JAHHRP010000011.1 GCA_020025735.1 Evtepia sp. | reverse complement strand
CTCCATCACCTTCCCCGGAGACCCCTGTCCCGGCCCCAATCACGTCCCCGTAGTGGGAAATGTCGCCGCAGGCTCCCCCATCTTGGCAGAAGAACACGTCGAGGAATACGTTCCTTACCAAACCGGTCCTCACCCAGAGGAGTTTTTCGCCCTGCGGGTCCGGGGCGAGTCCATGCTGGAGGCAGGGATTCATTCTGGCGATCTAGTCATCGTCCACCAACAGGAGCAGGCTGCAAACGGAGAAATTGTCGTAGCCTTATTTGAGGATGAAGCCACTGTAAAAACCCTCTCCCGAAAAAACGGGAAGGTCTGGCTCCTGCCCGCAAATCCTGATTATCAGCCCATTGATGGCACCCATGCCAGGATCATCGGTAAGGTTGTCGCTCTGCTGCGCCGCTACTGAGTTTCCGCCAAGACGCTGCCTTATGGCAGCGTCTTTTGCCTGTCTTTCCTTGACAAGCCTCCCCGTTGTGGTAGAATAAATTCGTTTTGGATCCATTCTATCGCGGCGCATCCGCGCGTAACATCTGAGAAAAGGATTGGGATATCATGCTGAAGACTTATGACACCGTGATCCTGGGCTGTGGAGAAGCTGGCGTGTTTGCTGGCTATGAACTGGTCCACCGCTGTCCAGGGATGAATGTGCTGATCGTGGACCAAGGCGCAGACATCTATCATCGCAGCTGCCCCATCGTGGCCGGAAAGGTCACAGAATGTACCGACTGCAAGGTTTGCCACACAATGTGCGGCTTCGGCGGCGCTGGCGCTTTCTCTGACGGAAAGTACAACTTCACCACCGCTTTCGGTGGCTGGCTCACCGATTTCATCCCTGCACAAGAGGTTATGGCCTTAATCGACTATGTGGACGAAATCAACACTGCCCATGGTGCCACCCGAGAAGTTTTCTCCACCGACACCCCAGCCGCGCAGGCCCTTCGGAAAAAAGCCCTGGAATCGGACCTGCACCTTCTCCAGGCCCGCGTGAAGCACCTGGGCACGGAAAACAATCTGCGAATCCTCACCAACATCTATGAAGATTTGAGAAAAAACATCTCCTTCCAGTTTCACACCACTGTCACCGCCATCCGGCAGACAGAAGGCGGCTACTGCCTGGAAACCGCCGGCGGGGACCAGTACGCAGCCAAATTCCTCATCGCTGCCCCCGGCCGATCAGGCGCTGAGTGGTTCGCCGGACAATGCCGCCAGCTTGGCCTGCCGATGTCCAACAACCAAATCGACATCGGTGTGCGGGTGGAACTCCCTGCTCTTGTGTTCGAGCATATCACAGACGTGGTCTATGAGTCCAAGCTCATCTACCGCACCAAGCAGTATGGCGATCAAGTGCGCACCTTCTGCATGAACCCCTATGGCCATGTGGTCGCAGAAAACGTGGAGGGCATCCACACCGTCAACGGTCACAGCTACTCCGATCCCAAGTTGCGCAGCGAGAACACCAATTTTGCCCTCCTAGTCTCCAACCACTTTACCGAACCCTTTGACGAACCGTATCGGTACGGCAAACACATTGCCTCCTTATCCAATATGCTCGCCGGAGGGGTGTTGGTCCAACGCTTTGGGGATCTGGTGCGCGGGGTACGCTCCAATGCACACCGGATGAGCAAATCCACCACCCATCCAACACTCTCTGCTGCCATTCCCGGAGACCTCTCTCTGGCCCTGCCCAAGCGGCAGCTGGATGACATCATTGAAATGATCTACGCCCTGGACAAACTGGCCCCAGGCACCGCCAACTATGACACCCTGCTCTATGGTGCAGAAGTAAAGTTCTACTCTGCCCGCCTCAAACTCTCGGCAGACCTGGAAACGCCCCTGCCCAATTTCTTCGCTGCTGGAGACGGGGCAGGCATTACCCGTGGACTTGCTCAAGCGGGTGCCTCTGGGGTCCGCGCCGCCCGTGCCATTGCCCGCCGCGCCGCCCAGAGCGGACAGTGAGGGGCAAAATGGGGACAGTTTTGTGGATTTCTTCCCTGTCTAACTGAATTTCCAGTTCTTCCCTTTTTCGCCGTTTTTACAGGAAGGACCTCCCTTTGTGCGTTCTGACCAACCACTTTTTCTGAAATTTTGTATGAAATCTCTGGGTGTTTGCCGGGACTTGGGGATAAAAAAGGGCCTTGTCCCAAAGGTTTTACACATTGTCCACAGACTTATCCACAATAGGTGTATTATTCTGTGGATGGATGTTTGAATACAAAAGCACCCTGTCAAGAGAAATTTCACAGTGGATTCGCCAAAAATCCAGATCCCGGAAAGGAGGCTCCCATGTCCGAACTCATCGCTGCCATTGCTACCCCCCCAGGTACCGGCGGGGTAGGTATCCTGCGGCTCTCTGGCCCGGGGGCAGCCCGCACTGCCGCCCAGGTTTTTCGTCCCAAGGGGACCCGTGACCTCACCCAAGCACCAGACCGCCAGCTCCTTTATGGCAGCCTGACCGATCAGACCGGTCAGGTAATCGACACCGGCCTTGCCTTTGTCAGCCGTGCCCCCCACAGCTACACCGGAGAAGAAACCGCCGAACTCCAATGCCATGGCTCCCCCATGGTCCTCTCCCTGATGCTGGACGCTTTGTGCGCTGCTGGCGCCCGCCTGGCCAGACCAGGTGAATTCACCCAGCGCGCTTTTCTCAATGGTAAGCTGGACCTGA
The DNA here is from genome assembly GCA_020025735.1 of Evtepia sp. Taxonomy (GTDB): domain Bacteria; phylum Bacillota; class Clostridia; order Oscillospirales; family Oscillospiraceae; genus Evtepia. The sequence continues at coordinate 21,087 of JAHHRP010000011.1, read as the reverse complement.
CCCAGGCTGAAGCTGTCATTGACCTCATCGACGCAGAGACCCCTGCTGCTGCCCGACAGGCTGCCGGACAGCTCAACGGTGCCTTGTCCCGGCGGATCGAAGGAATCTATCAAGGTCTAACCGATATCATGGCCCATTTCTGCGCGGTGCTGGATTACCCTGATGAAGATATTGACCCCTTCCGCACCCAGACCCTCTTGGAGGACCTCACCAATCAGCAAGCTGCCTTAGACGCTCTGCTGGCCACAGGGCAGCGAGGCCGACGGTTGGCACATGGGATTTCCTGTGTTCTCATCGGGCGTCCCAACGCTGGAAAATCCTCCTTACTCAACGCCTTAGCTGGATATGACCGGGCCATCGTCACCCAAATTCCTGGTACCACCCGGGATACCCTTGAAGTGACCTTGGAACTGGGTGGTTACCCCTTCCGTCTCGTGGACACCGCCGGTCTGCGGGAGAGCGAGGACCCCATCGAACAGCTGGGCGTAGCCCGCAGCCGGGATGCCATGGCCCAGGCAGATCTGCTCCTATTGGTCTGTGACGGCACACAGCCCCTCACGGAAGAGGATCACGCCTTACTTGTGCAGGCCACGGACCAGGCAGACACCATTCTCGTGGCCAACAAAAGTGACTTGCCTGGCTATCACAGTCCTCTCCCGCCTGCCTGCCAAGGGGCGCACGCTCTCACCACCGTGGCCCTGAGTGCCAAGACGGGCCTTGGTCTGGATGAATTGGAGTCTGCCCTGGCCCGGCTGGCAGAAAAAAATCTCCCCCAAGCGGGTGCCGCTGCGGCAGGCGAACTGCTGACCAACCAGCGGCAGACCGAGGCTGTGTCCCAGGCGGTCCAGGCAGTGGGCCGCGCTTGTCAGGCTCTGGCCGCAGGCTTCACCCCTGACGCAGTGCTCACTGACGTGGAAAGCGCCATGGCCGCCCTGGGAGAACTGACTGGCAAAACCATCCGTGAGGACATCACCCGCCGTATTTTTGAGCGCTTCTGCGTGGGAAAGTGAGACTGCTATGGCAAAGAAAACACAACGCAGGCCCGACCGCAAGAGTTTCCGTCAGGCCATGGCCAAAGAACTGCGGGAGCACAAAAGTTCCTTTCTGGTCTTTTCCGTCCTTCGAATCCTGGTCATCGTCTCACTGGTGCGCCAGATTATGTTGGGCAACTACGAGAGCGCGTTCTTCTGCATCCTGACCCTATTGCTGCTCTATCTGCCCAGCTGGCTGCAAGTAAAGCTGCGGGTAGAACTGCCACCGCCCTTAGAGATCACCATTCTCTGCTTCATTTTTGCCGCCGAGATCTTAGGAGAGGTCAGTGCCTTTTATGTGATCGTGCCCAACTGGGACACCATGCTTCACACCCTCAACGGCTTTCTGGCCGCAGCAGTAGGCTTCTCCATGGTGATCCTGCTCAACGATAATGAACGGCTGACCTTCGAGCTTTCCCCCTTCTTCCTGGCCCTTATGGCGTTCTGCTTCTCCATGACCATCGGTGTGCTGTGGGAGTTTTTCGAGTTCGCCATGGACACCTTCTTCCACACGGACATGCAGAAGGACACCATCATCCATACCATCCGCTCAGTTTCCCTGGACCCTACGCGGTCTAACCAGGTCATCACCATCCATAACATTCAGAATGTCGCGGTCAACGGCAGCAGCCTGGGCCTGGGTGGATATCTGGACATCGGCCTCATTGACACCATGAAGGACCTGTTCGTGAATTTCCTGGGTGCTGCGGTCTTCTCCATCACCGGGTTCTTCTACGCCCGGAGCAAGGGGAAGAAAAAGACCCCAGCCCAGAATTTCGTCCCCAGCCGAAAGAGTGCAGACCGAGACTATCTCCAGCAAGCGCAGCAGGCCAACCATCCAACAGATGTCCCGGCCGCGCCAGCGGCCCCTCCCCCTGACCAAACCGAAACGCAGTAAAAAAACCCGCCACAGAGAAACTGTCTTAACAGTATCTCCGTGACGGGGAATTTATTTTATCCGCTTGTGATCGGCTGCCAACTCCGGTCTATACCCCATCGTCCTCCCGCATGATGATCAAGTTCAAAAACTGACCATTGCGAACGATATAAGTTGCTACCGAACCCAATTTTTTCAGTGGACCACGACTGGAACGGGTCATCACCAAGGTGTCATACCCTTCTTCTTTGGCAAACTGGATGATCTCTGCTCCAGGACTGCCTCGGAGAAGTACAGTATCCACTGTCCATCCCGTCAGCAACTCTGCAAAAGTCTCCAGTTCATTCGCCGCCTTACGTCGAATCCGTTCCCGTTCAAAGTGTCCGTCAATGGACATCTGGTCAGGCAGTACCATGAGCAAGGTAACCGCCACATCCTGTGCAGGATAGATCTGTTTGGTCATGTCGATGGTACGCAAACTACGAACGCTGCCGTCTATGGGCAAGAGTACTTTCTTCATGGCAGCTCCCCTCCTCTCCATAACGAGTACCGATGGGCCGCCGCTGACCTCCAAGTCATTCCACACGCCAGCGGTGATGCTGTCCTGCGCTGGTCAGAAACAGCGGCGCTGCTTATGCTTCTCTGGCCCCGTGAGTGCATGAGGCCAGCAAACTCTTTTACGCCTCTTTCAGGACGGTCGTGGTGATAAAGGAGGCATTCCGAACGATGTAAGCAGAAACCGAACCCAGCTTCTGGGTACTACCGCGGCTAGAACGGGTCATCAGGATCGAATCAAAGTTCCCATCCTTGGCAAACTGGATGATCTCTGGCCCAGGACTTCCGAAACGATGGGCAGTTTCTACTCGATAACCAGGCAGCATCTTACCAAAGGATTCCAGAAGCAGGCGTGTCTCCTCGGCGCTCTGTGCATCCAAGGTCACCTCTTCTTCCTCTCCCACGGGCTTTACTTCGTCATTCTCATCGGCCAACTTAGAGGGGCGGGGATCAGGGGTGACTATGAGGATGGCGATCTCCGTCTCATCGGGATTGTAGTTCTGCTTCACCACCTGAATGGTGCGCAGGCTGCGTGGACTTCCGTCAATAGGCAGTAGGATCTTTTTCATCGTGTTACCTCCATTCTACTCCGTGGTTCTCTTCTCTTCTCAAAATTGTAGGAGCTTTGGCCGACACGGCTGGGGTTTCTGGGGAATCAGTCGTCCTCTTCCCGCATGACAATCACATCCAAAAATGAGGCATTGCGGACAATATGCGTTGCCACCGAACCCAGCTTCCGAATGGGGCCGCGGCTAGAGCGAGTCATGATAATCATATCTGTCCCACTCTCCTTGGCATACTCTACGATCTCCACACCGGGTGCGCTGCCCAAAAGGACTTGGGTCTTTACCTGATAGCCTGACAGCATATCGGCCACAGCGGTCAACTCCGGCTGCGCTTTTTCTGCGTTGTGCTTGATTTCATCCATAGAATTGATATATAGCTGGGCGCTAATTACCTTCACGATAGTAATATCACTCTCCGCAGGATCACACAGCTGTTTGACCATTTCCACTGTGCGGATGCTCCGCTTGCTGCCGTCAACAGGCAAAAGAATCTTTTTCATTGGCATTGGAAAAACCTCCTTGGACGCGGCTCCTTTTTACGCTTTTAGTATACAACCATCCCAAAAGAAAGTCAAGGAATCCAGAAAATTTTTGGTTACTTTTCCAAATTTTATCCCAGTTATTTTCCATGCAAGATGGTGTAGGCATGGGGCACTACCTCAATCTCTACCACCTGATGGGCACCGCCAGCCTCTCCATCCAGGGTCCAAAGCAGGTCTTCGGCACCAGTGAGTTTCACCTTCGAGGCAGAAAATGTGGTCAGCATAGAGTTCAGAATAGAAGGGTCTGTCATAAGAAACGCCCGGCTGAATTCCTCCATGTCCTTCACATCCCGCACTGGGGAGATCAAGGTGACCTCCATGCGACCATCGGACAGATCAGGGTTTCCTGGCGGAAAGTTGCGGAACCGGCCCACAGACGTGGTGTTGGTCACCATGCCAAACAGATAGTCTCCCTCAATAACTCGGTCCTCACACTCTATCTTCACATGGTGCGGCTTGATGGAGGATAACTTTTTCACCACCTCCAGCATATAGGCGTTATACCCCAGCAGATTCTTGGCTTTTTGAGAGGTGGAGTAGGCGATCTCCGTAAAGGCCCCAAAGGCGGCCACATAAAGAAAACTCCTCCCATTGAACCGACCCACATCGTGGACATAGGGTACCCCTGTCACAGCGGCCGCTGCCAGTTCAGGCAGCTGGGTACCAGGCAGATTCAGGTTTTTGGCAAAGTCATTGGTACTGCCCACAGGGATATAGCCAATCACTGGCGGCTGGGGCAGGCTGCAAGCCCCTGCAACCGCTTCGCTGAGTGTCCCGTCTCCTCCAGCCACCACCACTTGGTCAAAGTCTGCACTCCAACGAACGATGGCTTCCCCTGCGTCCCCACGATACTGGGTTGGGTAGGCCGTAACGAGGCAACCCTCTTCTGTCATGGTGTTGATAATCTGCGACAGACCCACCCAGGTCTTCTTTTTCCCCGCATGGTGGTTGTAGATAAAAAGAACCCGTTTCACGGCAGCTCCTCCTTCTTGTGGCAGGATATACAAATGCCCTCAAAGAGGAGGGCAAGAATAAAGAAGATTATAAACCCTCCCATTTCCGTTGACAATAGGCATATTGACAGGATATACTGATTTTGACACAATACCCCGTGGAATTTACAAATGGTTCAAATCCACGCTCTGCCGGAGGGAGGAGGCACCCAGATGAACAAAACCCAGTTGCTGGACAAGTTCGCTGCCGATCATGACAGCCGCCTGCTGTTAGCACGGATTCTGGATCAGCAGACGCGGGGGCAGCAGCGGGGAATCCCCACCCACACTGGCTTCCTCTCCCCTGCCCAGCAGGCCCAGAGTGCCGACCTGCTCATGGCCGCAGCCCCAGGACAGGGCATCCTGTCCGGCGGGTATCCCGACGCCGAACGTAAACTTTGGGCCTTCCTTCCCGACTGGTTCGAAGAGGATCTGTGGCTCCTGGACGAGAACTGTCCTCTCCAGGCCCTGTCCGTCACCGTACCCACAGGGGCCAGCCTGACCCATCGCGACTACTTAGGTTCCCTTATGGGCCTGGGGCTTAGCCGGGAAAAGATCGGAGACATCCTCCTCACTCCCACTGGCGCGCAGATCATCGTCTTAGAAGAGACGGTGCCGATCCTGTTGTCCCAGTGGGAAAAGGTTGGACGCTATCCCGTCTCCCTGACGCGTCTGCCCTTGGACCAACTTACCCCCACACCAGGAGAAATCAAAATGATCCGGGCCACCGTAGCCTCCCCCCGACTGGATGCCGTGCTTTCCGCGGGCTTTTCCATTCCCCGCAGCCGAGCCGCCGACCTCATCCGGGCTGGCCGGGTGATGGTCAATCACCGCCCCTGTGACAAGACTGACAAGACCGTGCAAGAGGGAGACACCTTTACTTGCCGGGGGTTAGGCAAATGTGTGCTGCGAGAGATCGGCGGCACCTCCAAACGGGGTCGGACCATCCTGGCCCTGGACCGGTACCTATAAAGAAAGGATCGACACCATGACCGAAGAACGCATCGCCCGGCTCAACGAGCTGGCCCGCAAGAGTAAAACCATCGGACTGACCGAGGCGGAAAAGCAGGAACAAGCGTTGCTGCGCCAGGAATATCTGGCTTCCATCCGACAAAGTCTGGAGGCCCAGCTAGACAACGTCTATTTTTTGGAAAAGGACGGCACCCAGACCAAATTGCAAAAGAAAAAGCACGGTCCTTTGTCCTAACCTCACCATACACCCAGCAACAACGCCCCAGCGTTTTGCAGGGCGGCTCAGCCGTCCCCAATCATTAAGGAGGAACACCAACCATGCCCAGTATGTATGTCAACGTCCCCAAGCTGGAACAGGAGACCAAAAACACTCTGGCGGCCAAGCTCTATGATGCCGCTGCCCCTGTGCTTAAGGCCCCCCACATCTACACCTTCGTCAATGAATATGAAACCCTCTACGAGAACGGCAAACCCGTCCAGCATAATATGGTGGTTGCCAACATCGAAGCCGGCCCCATCAAGGAGGAAAAAGTCAATGCCATCGCCGAGGGAATGCGCGCAGCTGTGCGGGAAGTCTTGGGAGAAGAGAACGAACTTACTCTGGTCTTCCACGACAACGGCCTGGATCGGGTCGCCATTGGCGGGGTAACCATTGCCACGAAAACGAAAAAATAAGACGCTATGCTAAACACCCCCTGTTTTCCGTGGGAAAACAGGGGGTGTCCTATTCGCTAAAACATCGGCACAACACAAGATATGACGTTCTCCCCAGGGTTCCGTCAGTTCTTTTTGCACCCTTTATGCGCTTCTCTACCCAGCAAACTGGTCATTCCAAAAAAGTAGGCTCTGGATACAAGTCCACTAGAGCCCCTCCCAAAAGGGTTGTCTCCAACCAAAGCGCTAAATCAATGATCCGCTCCTCTCCCTCGTCCAGAACACTGCACAGCAGGACTTCATCCCCTTCTGGCGGGGCCTCCCCCAGTGCCACGGAGATCAGAGGGACCCAGTGCCAACTATCCAGATTTTGCAAGGCACCGTTGGAGTAGTTGAGAAAGGCAATGGGGCGGTCACTGTCCAAGGCCTGGGCAATAAAATCCCGGCACCGAACCAAAGAAGGGCGGTCCTCCCAGCGAGCTGGAATTTTCAGCACCTCCCCTTGCAGACGACACCCCCGGGACAGCGCAAAGGACCGGCAGCCCACCACCATGCTCTCTGGCTTATCCAGTCCTTTCGCGCCAGGGGTTACATAAGACCACACATCCTCCATATAACGGAGAAATCCCCCCTGGGTCCCTCTCTCTGTCGGGGCCAGCGGCAGCAGTGCGGAACTGGTTTCGGATAAGTAAGCCAGCAGTGTCGCAGCCGTGGTGGGTCCGCAGCCCGCCCGGCGCTGCCACACGTCCTGGTACCACGCCTGGTTTCCCCCTCGGTAGGTCTCTCCCGCGGGGCTGGTGATGGTCATATATTCTGGATGGCTGAGGCTATGGGGCACGAAGGCTTCCTCCTTTTCAAACTATGAGACAGGGAGGCGGATTTCCGCCCCCCTGTTGGTATCGTTTCTGGGAAGTTCGAAAGAATCACTTCTGGTTTTCCGGGTCGGCCATGCCCTTGGCCATGAGGTTCAGGTAGCCCATGGAGTTGTCCACAGTACCAGCGATATCCTCGTCCGTGAGGGTCTTTTTCACCTTGGCAGGGATGCCAACCACCAGACTCTTGGGTGGAATGATGGTCCCGGCAGACACCACAGCCCCGGCACCCACAATGGAGCCAGCGCCCACCACAGCGTGGTCCAACACCACTGCATTCATGCCGATCAGGCATTTGTCCTCCACCGTGCAGCCGTGGAGAATGGCCCCATGACCTACCGTGACAAATTCACCCACGGTCACGTCACAGCCAGCATCCCCGTGCAGAACACAGTTGTCTTGGATGTTGCTGCCTTTACCCACAGCAATGGTCTCCTGGTCGGCCCGGAGAACTGCATTGTACCAGATACTCACCTGTTCGCCCACGGTCACGTCCCCCCGAAGGAATGCGCCGGGGGCCACCCAGGCACTGGGATGGATCTTTGGCATGGTTTGCTCCTCCTTTTTATTGACTCAATACCCGCACCCGGAGCACACCGGGCAGGGCGGCGATGGCAGAGGCATCCACCTCGGCATCCGTATCGGCCAGAAAATAGCCATACTCCCCCCGGGTCTTGGAGGCGGTGGCCGCAGCCGCAGGTACCGCAGCCGCAATCGCAGCAGCGTCTGCACCCTTGGTCAGGACGCACACCCGGTTCTTTGCGGCACGGGCCATCGAAAGAACAGGGAGGTTGACAGAATGAACAATATTCCCGTTGTCCAGATAGTCCTTCACCTGGCGGGCAGCCATCATGGCACAGTTGTCCTCACTCTCTGGCGTGGAGGCACCCAGATGGGGAATGGCCACTACGCCCTCCAGACCAGCGACCTCACTGTTGGGGAAGTCGGTGACATACGCTGCACACTTCCCAGAGGCCAAGGCATCCTTCATCGCTGCGTTATCCACCAACTCACCACGGGCCAGGTTCACCACCCGAACACCATCCTTCATAAGAGCAAAGGCAGCCGCATCCAGCGTGTTCTTGGTCTCAGGGGTCATGGGCAGATGAAGGGTAATATAATCGGCCTTCCCATACAGCTCCTCCAGGCTGGAGACCACCTCCACTCCGGGGGTCAGGTTCAAAGCGTGCTGGACAGACAGGTAGGGATCATAACCCACGATCTTCATGCCCAGCGCAGCAGCGGCGTTGGCCACCAGCACGCCAATGGCACCCAGGCCCACAACACCAAGGGTCTTGCCCATGATCTCAGGCCCTACATAGGCAGACTTTCCCTTTTCTACCACAGCAGCCACATCTGCCCCGGCAGCCGCCTGCTCCTTGACCCAGGTGATTCCCTGAGAAAGCTTCCGGGAGGCCATAAGCAGGGCGGCAATGGTCAGTTCCTTCACTCCGTTGGCGTTGGCGCCGGGGGTATTAAAAACCACCACCCCTGCATCCGCGGCACGGTCCAGAGGAATGTTGTTCACTCCTGCACCAGCCCGGGCAATGCACAGCAGCTCGGCTGGGAAATCATAGTCGTGAAGTTTTGCAGAACGCACCAGAATGGCGTCCTCATGCGCCATGGTATCGCTAATCTCAAAACGATCATCCAGTTCAGCCAATCCGATCTTGGAGATCTTATTCATGGTCTTCACATGATACATGGAAAAACAGTCCTTTCAATAAACTCAGTACGAAGGCCCAAGCCTCCGCCGCCCCGCAAGCACTTCCGCAAGGCGCAGCCACTCATAGACAGCAAAAGAAACGCTGCATCAGTTTTCCTTCTCAAACTTTTCGATGAAAGCGCAAAGTTTTTCCACGCCCTCGGTGGGCATGGCGTTGTAGATGGAGGCCCGCATCCCGCCCACGGAGCGATGGCCCTTCAGGTTGGTGAAGCCCGCCTTGACAGACTCGGCCACAAACTTGGCATCCAGCTCTTCAGAGACAGAACGGAAGGTTACGTTCATGTTGGACCGTGACCCAGGCTGGGCAGAGACGGTAAACATCTTTGAGGCATCCAGCACATCGTACAGCATCTTGGCCTTCGCCACATTGATCTTCTCCATGCCGGCTGCACCGCCCTGTGCCTCCAGCCAATCGCACATCAGGCCCAACATATAGATGCACCAGCAGGGAGGCGTATTATACATAGAGTCCTTGTCGATCATGGACTTGTAATTCATGATCGCAGGGGTGATTGGCAGTTCCTGTCCGGCCAGATCCTCTCGAATCACTACGATGGTCAGGCCAGCAGGTGCCAGGTTCTTCTGGGCACCGGCAAAGATTACACCATACTTGCTTACATCAATGGGGCGGGAGAGAATGTCTGAGGACATATCACAGGCCAGGGGTACAGAACCAGTCTCGGGAACATACTGCCACTGGGTCCCTTCAATGGTGTTGTTCGAGCAGTAATAGAAATAAGAGGCATCAGAGCTTAGCTTCAGCTGATCCTGGCTGGGGATATCCATGTGCTTGCGGTCCTCGGTGGAGGCGGCAAGATTCACCTGGCCATACTTCTTGGCCTCCTTCATGGCAAGGTTTGCAAAGTGGCCTGTGACAGCATAGTCGGCCTTGCCGGTTTTGCCAATGAGGTTCAGAGGGATCATCCCAAACTGCATCGTCCCGCCGCCCTGGAGGAAGAGGACCTTATATCCTTCGGGAACGCCCAGCAAGCGACGAAATTTTTCCTGGGTCTCGTCAAAGATCTTCAAAAATGCCTTGGAGCGGTGGCTCATCTCCATGACAGACATCCCAGAACCGCCATAGTTGGTGATCTCTGCACCAGCCCGCTGAAGGACCTCCAGCGGCAGCATGGAAGGCCCTGCCGAAAAGTTGTAAACACGATCATTTGCCATAAGAAATACCCCTTTCTAATAAAACAGATTTACAGATGAAACACTACCGCAAAGCGGCAATGGAATGATTCCGATTTTTTTATTATATCCGCCTGCGCTTACCCCGTCAAGAATCTGACTCGTTCTTTTCAAACCTTAGAAATTCCTCAAAAAACCCCTAGGAATCCCCCCCTGTCTTTTGTACAAAAATGGATGTCTTTCTCCCATAGAAGTCCCTAGAGAACAAAATCCTCCCCGGCACAACGAATGCCGGGGAGGAAAAAGAATGTTAAGGAATTAGCACTTCTCAAAGATTGCAGCAACACCCAGGCCGCCGCCGATGCACAGTGTAGCCAGGCCCTTCTTTGCGTCAGGACGCTTCATCATCTCATGCAGCAAGGTGACAATGATCCGGGCGCCGGAGCAGCCGACGGGGTGACCAATGGCGATGGCACCACCGTTGACGTTGACCTTGGACATGTCAAAGCCCAGCTCACGAGCCACAGCGATGGACTGTGCAGCAAAAGCCTCGTTTGCCTCGATGAGGTCCATGTCGTTGATGGTCAGGTCTGCCTTCTTCAGTGCCTCGCGGGAAGCGGGGATGGGGCCAGTACCCATGATCTTGGGGTCAACGCCGCCCTGGCCCCAAGAGACAACCTTAAACAGGGGCTTCAGGCCATACTTCTTCACTGCGTCCTCAGAAGCAATGAGGATTGCAGCAGCAGCATCGTTCAGGCCGGAAGCGTTGCCGGCAGTAACGCGCTGCACGCCAGTGTTCTCAGGCGTGGGGGTCATGTGGGTGGCCTCGAAGGTCATCTCCACCTTATCCAGAGAGCCGTCAGCGGAGGTGGGGAATGCACCCTTCAGCTTTGCCATCTTCTCCAGCGTAGTATCCTTGGGATGCTCGTCCACTTTGAACTCCACGGTCTCCTTCTTCTTCTTGACCATGACGGGAACGATCTCATCCTCGAAGCGGCCGGACTTAACGGCAGCCAGGGCCTTCATCTGGGAGTTGTAGGCAAACTCGTCCACTTCCTCACGGGTGATGCCCCAGATGTCACAGATATTCTCTGCGGTGGTGCCCATGTGATAGTTGTTGTAAGCATCCCACAGACCGTCCTTGATCATGGTGTCGATGACCTGACCATGGCCCATACGAGCGCCCCAGCGGTTGTTGGGCAGCGCAAAGGGAGCGCCGCTCATGCTCTCGGTACCGCCGCACATGACCAGATCGGCATCCCCGCTCTGGATGGCGCGGGCACCCTCGATGACGGACTTCAGGCCAGAACCGCAAACCATGCTCACGGTGTAAGCGGGCACCTTCAGGGGCACACCAGCCTTGACCATGCACTGACGAGCCACATTCTGCCCCTGTGCAGCAGAAAGGACATTACCAAACATGACCTCATCCAGCCACTCGCCCTTCACGTTGGCCCGCTTGAGGGCCTCAGCGATGACGATGGAACCCAGCTCAGCAGCAGGGACATCTTTCAGCGTGCCGCCGAAAGAACCGACAGCAGTACGGCAGGAGCTGATGACATATACGTCTCTCATAATTGATGATACCTCCAAAAAAGTTTACCGGGTAAGTGTAAAGCATATTACCGCAACATTATACTTGTCGTGTCTGCAAAAATCAACTGTATTTTCAAAATTTCCACAGCCTTTTCCGAGATTTTGACCGCGCCGCAGCCTCACTCTGCCGTTCCGGCAAAGAGTGCCTCCAGTGCCGAGCCAAGTTTGTCTTCTCCCAGCACCTTGTAGTCTGATCCTTGAATGAGCATGGTTCCATCGGTGCTGTATCCGAATCCATACTCCGTGCTGCCATCTGCACTCGTCAGCAAGATCTCATAATAGGCACCGCCAGCCGTACCAATCGCTGCTCCCCGGCCACGGAGAAATCGAATCTGTGTGTCCTGCATACTCTGCCACAAACCGTCCAACTGTTCGGCCTGGCTCAGCTCAATGGACGTACCCTCAGGGTTCTCCTGGGTGTGTTGGACGATCCGTCCTGCCTCAGGCGCTTGGGTGCCGGGCATACAGTCCATCAAAGGTTGGGGCCGCATGAAAAAACCCACATAACAGATGGCAATGGCCGCAAGGACAACCACAGTAATCAGGGCTGCTCGGTTTGATTTTTTCTTCATTGTGTTCCTTCTCCTTCTTTTCTGCCGCAATGCTGTGTCTTTCTGATTATAGCAGAACCAAAGGAAAAGGCAAGAGGTTTGCTTTCCAGGTATAACACCCTCCAATCCAGCCATACTAAACAGACGGAAAGGAGGCGCCATGGAGACCATTGGAATCATTGAAGAAGGAGAGACCCTCTCCCGCTGTTTGGCCGCCACCCTTGGCCGCCCTCTTCGCCTGGGTCCGGCAGCCAGACGGGCAGATCTGGTGGTGATCTGCCCCCGCTTCCCTCGCCTGCCCCAGACCTCTCTGCTGTGCCGCGTCCTGCTGCTGCCCAGCCCGCAAGCGCCTCTAGCGGGGCAGGCCAAAGCCCACTGGGTAGTCAGTTATGGCCTTGCCAGCCGAGATACTCTTACCCTGTCCAGCCTCGATCCCCAACGGCCCTGCCTGGCTTTACAGCGAGAGCTTGTTACCCTAACCGGAACCTGTTTGGAACCACAGGAAATCCCTCTCCCTGCCCACTTCCCCCCACTCTCTCCCCTGTATCTGCTGGCCTGGGCAGGGACCTGCCTGCTGTTGGATGTCCCTCCAGAGGATCTGGGCCGTCTTCCCTTGTCTTCCGCCAAAAAAAGCCTTGTCCTTTCTCCCAAAAGTAGCTATAATGAAAAAATACTTCCTCCCTGCGAAAAAAAAGGAGGGACAGACCATGAACCGCGCAGGATTCATCCACGATAAACTGGACATCAAATTCCTTATCCTGTATCTCATGAGCCGGGTCGCTGCACCGGTAGACTTCACCACTCTGGCAGACCTCACCTTCTGCGACGATGGCGTGGAGTACTTTGACTTTGCTGAGTCCGTGGCCGAACTGGTACAGACCGGCCACCTGCGGCAGGAGGACAACCGATACACAATTACCGAAAAAGGCCGCCGCAACGGAACGGTCTGCGAGAGCAGCCTTGCCTTTTCCGTGCGGCAGAAATGTGACCGAAACTTGGCACGGGTCAACAGCGCCCTGCGCCGAGATTCTCAGGTCCGCACAGAACTGCTGCCCAGGGAGGATAACGGCGTAACGCTGCGGTTAATCCTAGACGATGACAAAGGCAATATCATGACCTTGGACATGCTCACCGTCTCTGAGGCACAAGCCAACCAGCTGGCAGAAAAGTTTCGCGCTCACCCGGAAAAACTCTACGAGAGCATCTTGCAGGTTTTGCTTGATGCCGAATAGGGCGTCTCAATCTGCTTTTTCAGCCCGAAGCACAACATACTATTATTAACAAGCTTAAAAAGAAGGAGATCCCCAACGACAGGGGATCTCCTTCTTTTTCCCAGGGCAACCTCAAAACAGAGGGGAAAAGAAACGATAAATCAATCGGAGCAGCCGAGAGAACGGGGACAATCTCTGGCAGTCACTGAGATGGATCTCCTGACAGACTTCCATAGTCTGGAGAAAATCATCCCGCACTGCCGACACTGTCGGAGTACCGCATAGCCACACGCCATTTTCAAATTGCAGATAAAAGCTGCGGTAGTCCAGGTTGCAGCTGCCCACAGAGGCATAAAGATCATCGGCCACCACCGTCTTGCTGTGGAGAAATCCAGGGGTGAACTCGTAGATCCGTACTCCCGCCTCCAGCAGGATGGGATAATTGGACTGCGTGACCGCAAAGACCACCTTCTTATCTGGAATATGCGGGGTCATGATCCGCACATCTACCCCGGAACGGGCCGCAATACAAAGCGCAGACGTGATGGTTTCATCAATGGCCAGATAAGGTGTTGTCAGATAAAGGTAGCGTTTTGCCTTACTAATCATTTGCAGGTGGAGGTCAGCACAGACAGTGTCCGCAGGATTGGGCGTGTCAGCATAAGGCACAACAATCCCTTCTGCTTCCTTCAGAGGCGGTATGGTTTTGGGCCGAAATGCACGAAACTCTGCCCGAGGATTCTGATGGTCCCACATCGTCAGAAAAAAGACGGTTAGGCTCCACACCGCCTCCCCCCGCAGAAGCAGAGCGTTGTCCTTCCAGTAGCCAAACCGCTCTTTCCGATCCAGATACTCATCGGCTAGATTCAGACCACTGACAAACCCTGTCACGCCATCAATGACACACAGTTTACGGTGATCCCGGTTGTTCTGGTGGATCGAAAGCACCGGCAGAAACGGCTGAAAAACCCGGCAGAGAATCCCCCGCTGATGGAGTTGGTCAGGATAGTCCGCCGGCAGTGTGGTGGCTGACCCCACACCATCGTAGATCACCCGTACATCCACCCCCTGGGCAGCCTTTCGGGTCAACACATCCACGATCTCAGACCACATACTGCCCTCGGAAATGATAAAATACTCCAAAAAAATATAATTCTCGGCCTTTTCTAACTCTTCCAAAAAGGTTGGGAAAAAGGCCGCTCCCGTAGGAAAATAGGCTGTCTCTGTGTTGGTATAGGCCGGACACAGAGCGGCGTGGCCAAGATACCACGCCTGCTGAAGGGCATCCGGTCCATAGGGCAGCAAATCGGTCGTATCCAGCGTGTGGGAAAGCGCATGCTTCAACGTCCGTTGGGTTTCTGCCCGATGATAGCTGGGTTTACGGGCACCACCCAGGATAATAAACATCACGCCCCCAATCAGCGGGACCAATAGAATGGGGATAATCCAAGCCATTTTATAGGCCAGCTTAGACTTGCGAGTGGAAATAAACAGCGTCACCACCAGACTGATCCCCAAAAACAGCCAATAGAAATAGACAAAGTATTGAGAAGAGTAAAGCAGCAGCACAACATAAAGCCCAAATTGCAGCAGGATGCTTAACGCAATCAGGAACATCCGCTGACGGCGCGGGGTGAAGGCGCTGTGCACCTTCTGCTGCACTCGTTTCTGCACGCGTTTCATAGTAAGCCTTTCTTTCTAGATGGGGTCTTCAACGGACCACCACATTTTCCTCTCCCAGCAGTTCCCGCAGCTCCTGAAGCAGCGCAGGGTGCAGCTGACACCGTGCCCCCAAACGGCGGCCAGAATCGGCCAGATAGAGTACTGCTGCCTGTTCGCCAGGGAAGAGCACAAACAAATCCCGCACCCGCTGGAACCGGGGATCTTCGCTCTGGGCAAACCGCAGATAGAGTTTGCCAGACACAGGTGTCTGCTTCCCTCTCCCCGGTCCATCCTGCGCCTGGGGCAACTGGTTCAAAGGTGTCACCTGATCGCACAACAGCTGCGGTGCCTTTTCGTCCCGAACAGACAGACGACCTCGTACCAAGATCGGCATGTTCACTTGCAAATAGCTGCCACTCTCCTCCAGCACCCGGGAGAATACCATAAGTTCCAGTGTGCCGGTGTCATCCTCCAGCGTCACATAGGCCATGAGAGAGTTGTTCTTCGTGGTCTTCGTCTTAGACGCAGAAACCACCCCAGCCACTGTGATCTGCTGACCATCCTGAAAGTGCTGTGGGCCGTCCATCTGAGCAAAATCCTCCACCAGCCCGCCAATGGGTACCGCCCCCTGACTGCGGGCCAGCTCCCGGTAGGCATCCATAGGGTGCCCAGAGAGATACAATCCTGTAATCTCTTTTTCCATGGCCATGCGCTCCTGAGGTGTAAACTCAGGGATGTCCCGCAGGACCAACTCCACCGGCTCAGGCTTTTCCTGTCCCTGAGAAAACAAATCAAACTGTCCTTCCAGATTTTTGCGGCGGTTCCGCGCCAAACTGTCCAGCAGCTGCTCATAGGCATCCAGCAGCTGGGAGCGGCGTACCCCCATGGCATCAAAGGCTCCAGCGCGGATGAGGCTTTCCAGCACACGCTTGTTCAGGTCCTCATCCATAAGGCGCTGGCAGAAATCCGAAAATGAGGTGAATGGTCCGCCGCTCTGCCGCTGCGCCAAGACCTGATTGGTAAAGCCCCGCCCCACGCCTTTCAGGGCCGCCAGCCCAAACCGGATGTCCGCTCCGTCCACGGTAAAATGAGGGCCAGACTGATTGATGTCCGGGGGGAGCAAGCGGATGCCCATGTTCCGACACTCGGTAATGTACTCGGCAATCTTGTCCTGGGAGTCCAGAACCGAGGTCAGCAAGGCCGCCATATACTGCCGAGGGTAGTGGCACTTGAACCAGGCCGTCTGATAGGCCACGATCGCATAGCAAACCGCATGGGCTTTGTTGAACGCATAGTTGGCAAAATCTGTAATCTCATCATAAATGCTCTCTGCCACCGCCTGAGGGATGCCGTTTGCAGCACAGCCGGTGATGTTTCTCTCTGGATCTCCGTGGAGGAATGCCTCCCGCTCCCGCTGGATATCCTTCCGCTTTTTCTTGGACATCGCTCGGCGCACCATATCGGCCTGTCCCAGAGAATAGCCTGCCAGCCGGCGAAAAATCTCAATGACCTGCTCCTGATAGACGATACAGCCGTAGGTATTGGAAAGGATCGGTTCCAGAGAAGGGTCCTTATAGGTGACACTGTCGGGATTGTGCTTGGCCGCGATAAACCGGGGAATGGATTCCATGGGGCCAGGCCGATAGAGGGCAATGATGGCAGTGATGTCCTCAATGTCTTTGGGCTTCAGGCCCACACACACGCCGGTCATCCCCCCGGACTCCATCTGAAAGACCCCGCAGGTGCGGCCCTCAGAAAGCATCTGGAATGTCTCTGGGTCATCATCTGGGATCTCTTGCAAGGAAAACCCTGGGAGATCGGCCCGGACCATTTGCACTGCATCATCCAGCACCGTCAGGTTCCGCAGCGCCAGAAAGTCCATTTTTAACAGGCCCAGCTCCTCCAAGGTGGTCATGGGATACTGGGTGACCACTGCCTCATCGTTTTTCGCCAGCGGCACATAGGTGTCCACAGGGTTTCGGGTGATGACCACCCCCGCCGCGTGGGTAGAGGCGTGACGGGGCATCCCCTCCAACCCCTTGGCTGTGTCGATGATTTTCTGCACCACCGGATCACTCTCATACATATCCCGCAAAGGCTTTGAGGTCGAAAGCGCCGTTTCCAGTGTCATGTGCAGGGCGTTGGGCACCTGCTTTGCAATGGCATCTACCTTCGCATAGGGGACATTCAGCGCCCGGCCCACGTCCCGGATGGCACCCTTTGCTGCCATGGTCCCAAAGGTCACGATCTGCGCCACATGGTCAGACCCATATTTGCGATTGACATAGTCGATGACCTCTCCCCGGCGGCGGTAACAGAAGTCCACATCAATATCTGGCATCGACACCCGCTCAGGGTTCAGGAACCGCTCGAAATAGAGGGAGTATTTCATGGGGTCCACATCGGTGATGTCCAGGCAGTAGGCCACCATGGACCCGGCAGCAGAGCCGCGCCCCGGCCCAACAGGAATATCATGGGACTTGGCGTAGCCAATGAAATCGGACACAATGAGGAAATACTCCACGAAACCCATCCGGCGAATCATGGCCATCTCATACTCCAACTGCTTTTCGTACTCGGCACTCCCCTGGGGATAGCGCCGAGCAAATCCCGCACGGCAAAGGGTCTCAAAATAGGCATCGCCATCGGTGTAACCCGCAGGGAGCTTGAATTCAGGCAAATGGTAGACCCCAAACTGAAAGTCTACATTGCACGCCTCGGCGATCTTGGCTGTGTTCTCCAACGCCTCAGGCCAGTGGGGAAAGAGGGCCGCCATCTCTTCCTCAGACTTGAGATAGAATTCCGGGGTCTCAAACCGCATCCGGCCAGGGTCCTCCACGGTCCTGCCCATCTGAATACACATGAGGACATCTTGGAGCATTGCGTCCTGCCGGGTCAGATAGTGGGCATCATTGGTGGCCACCAGAGGGATGCCTGTCTCCTGATGCAGCTTGATCAGCCCCTGAATCACCTGCTTTTGCTGGGGGATGCCATGGTCCTGAATCTCCAGATAATAACTATCCGGCCCAAAAAGGTCCCGCATTTTTAGGGCGTGCTCCTTGGCTCCCTTCGTATCCCCGGCCAGCAGAAGCCGCGGCAGCTGCCCTGCCAAACAGGCCGACAGGGCGATAAGGCCCTCATGGTAACGCTCCAACAGCGCCCAGTCTATCCGGGGTTTTCCATAAAACCCTTCCGTAAAGCCCCGGCTGACCAGCGCAGAAAGATTCCGGTACCCCTGCTCGTTCCGGCACAGTAAGACCAGGTGATACGGGTGGTCATCCAGCTCATGGACCCGATCAAAACGGGTGCGGGGGGCCACATAGACCTCGCAGCCAATGATGGGTTTGATCCCCTCTGCCTTAGCCGCCCGGTAGAAATCCACCGCACCATACATTACTCCATGGTCTGTAACCGCCACCGCCGTCTGCCCCAGTTCCTTCGCCCGGGCCACCAGCCCAGGAATCCGACAGGCGCCATCCAGCAAACTATACTCTGAGTGTACATGCAAATGCACAAAAGCCATCACACACCATCCTTCCCGCAGACAGACAAATCAGCACTGCGCCGTTTTGAACCAGCCCGTTTTCTCCCATTCCAGCCCAGCAGGCAGTGCGTCAAGCCTGCTCGCTGCGCATCTCTTCAATGATTTCCATGGCCGTGATAATAAGAATGTCACAGCGGTTGGTCAGCCCCATGTCACGGGCAACCGGTGTCTCGTCACTGGCCTGAATCGCACTCTTCAGCAGCGGACGACAGCGCAGCTCACCAAAGCGCTCCCGAAACCGCTTTTGGAATTCCTTGGCCAGTGCCCCCGTGCGTCTCTTGCTCCCCACAGGGTCATCACGATCTACCGGGGTAAGCAGCCCCAGGGTCATCACAGCACCTGTAATGGCACCACACAGCTCTCCTGTCTGTGCGCCGGCGCCAAAACCGCCCCCCATATCAAAGCTTGCCTGCTCTGTCAGACCCGTCAGGTCCATATACGAGGCCAAAATAGCCTGACAGCAATTAAATCCCTTGTGGTGATACTCTGCTGCTTTTTCAAACCGATTCATCATAGTAAGGTCTCCTTTTTTGTCCCGTGCTTACGCTGTGTTTTCGCGGATGGAAAAGGTACAAAAGGGAGACCAGACGCATCTGATCCCCCTGAGTACCTTCTCTCAGTCACGCCGTCATCTGGATGTTATAGTGTACCCTGATGCATAAGAAAACGCAAGTAACCAAAACACATTTCTTGCCTGCTCAAGTCCAGAACAAAATACTGCCTTACTGCTCCCCATCCCGACTGAGCTGAATGAGTTTCCGCAGCCGATGGCTCAGGGAGGATTTGGTCACTGGCGGGTCACATAGTGCCGCCAGCTGGGAAAGGGAGTATTCAGGATATGCCTCCCGCAGGCGGGCAGCCTCCTGGAGTTTGAGGGAAAGCTCCCCCAACACCCCGTCCTCCCGGAGAATCTGAATGGCCCGGCGCTGCTCCAATGCCGCGTCCACCGTTTTGTCCACGTTGGCTGCCTCGCAGTTGACGCGGCGGTTGACCCCATTGCGCAAAAACTTTTCCGCCTTGGCGTTCATCAGCTCCATGGCACACACCGGTGCGCCGATGGCCGTCAGGAAATCCTCAATGGCTTCACTTTGCTTGAAATAGGTGATGTAATTTGCCTTCCGCACCACTTCCTTTGGGGCATAGCCCAGCTCCAACAGGAGGGCGTCGATCTCCCGGCTGACACGCAGGTGCGTTGTCGCCAGTTCCAGGTGATACCCCTTTTGGGGATCTGTCACTGAGCCTCCCGCCAGGAACGCCCCCCGAAGAAAGGCCAGCCGACAATGGCTCTCTTCCAGCATTCCAAAGTTAATATGGTGTGCAGGTCCGCTGGGATCAAACGCACAGATCTCCCACAACAGCGCCAGTTTTTCCTGGTCAGTGATGGTAAAGATCCGTTTCCCTGTCCCCGCCGGATCTCCTTTTTCATCAAAGGCCAGACCAAACGCTTTGTGAAACAGCCCCGGCAGCCGCTGAGCAAATGCCGCCGACTCCGTGACAATCTTCACTTCTCCAAGAGAGAATCGGTTGCAGTACAACAGCACGCCGCAAGCCTCTGCCTGGGCACAGCACTTGCGGCCCACTTTCCCTCGGCAAAGTTCTGTCTTCACTTCCCCTGCAAAGGACATCCAACCCCCCCTTTATCAACAACACGCAGGCAGTCCTTTGCCCGACAACCCTCTTTCCGTTTTACCTGCTGATGTCCCGATGGCTTTCCTCCACATGATACCCCTTTTGCCGTAGAACCTCCGTCACTGCATGGGCAATCGCCACGGACCGATGATGCCCTCCCGTGCAGCCGATGGCAATGACCAGAGAGGATTTCCCTTCCTCCACATATTGGGGAAGCAGAAAGGAAAACAGTTCCTCCAAATGCCGCAGGAACTCCGTGGTCTGCCGGTACCCAAACAGGAAGGACCGTACCGCTTCCTCTAAACCAGTACACTCCTTCAGCTCTGCAATGTAATAGGGGTTGGGCAGAAAGCGCACATCAAAGACCAGATCCGCATCAATGGGAATCCCATACTTAAACCCGAAGGATGTGACGGACACAACCATCGTCTCGCTGGGCGAGCCCATACCAAACATCCGCAGCAGTTCCCCCCGGAACTTGGACAGGTTCAGCCCCGTGGAGTTCAAAATGTGATCTGCCCGACGGCGCACCGGTTCCAGCGCCAATCGCTCCAGCTTCACTGCCACTGGCAGCGGATAACCCTGACGGGCAAGAGGATGATTGTGCCGGGTTTCTTTATACCGGCGGATAATATCCTCATCAGCCGCCTCAATAAAGAGCAGCTGATAGGACAGGTTCATCTCCCGCAAATCCTCCAGCACCTGGAACAGCTCATCAAATGTCTGGCCGCCGCGAATATCCGTCACCAGCGCTACCCGGCTATATTTCCCTGTCCCCGCCCCAGCCATGCACAACCCGGCAAAACTGCTAATGAGGGCCACAGGCATATTATCCACACAATAAAACCCCAAATCCTCTAAAAAGGCAGCAGCAGAACTCTTCCCCGCCCCAGACATTCCAGATATGATGATAAACTCCATAACAGTCCCTCTCTGTAAATCTCGGCGAAACCCATTTTACTTCAAATAATACAAT
>JAHHRP010000109.1 GCA_020025735.1 Evtepia sp. | reverse complement strand
GACCTTGGAGCCGGTGGATCTATATGCCCTAGCAGAGCAGGTGCTGGAGGAACTGGATCCCACTGCGGCCAAGCGCTCGGTTGCGTTACATCTGGATGGAAGTCCCCAGCAAATCCAAGGGGTGTGGCGTATCCTCCATGAGATGCTTTATAATCTCTGCGACAATGCGATCAAATACAACAAAGAGGGGGGGACGGTCACTGTGCGTGTCACTGAGGAAGCCATGCAGGTGGTTTTAACCGTGGAGGACACAGGCATTGGCATACCCAAGAGCCAACAGGATCGGGTCTTTGAGCGTTTCTATCGAGTGGACAAAAGTCATTCCCGTCAGATGGGAGGGACTGGTTTGGGCCTTTCTATCGTCAAGCATGGAGCGCAGTATCATAACGCCCAGATTTGCCTGGACAGTGATCTGGATAGCGGCACAACAGTTACAATATTTTTTCCAAAACATCCTCTGTGACCGTAGCTGTATGGTCATGGAAACAGAGGAATTATAAATCATGAAAAGGAGAACCGGATGATTACTTTTGAAGACATCAAAAAAGATGCTGGGATTCGCACCTATATTAAAAAAGCTGACGAGTCCTTGGTTGCACTGGGGTTTACTGAGCATAGTTTTGCACATGTAGGCATTGTAGCGGCCAACAGCAAGTACATTTTAGAAACATTGGGCTACTCTCCCCGAGAGGTTGAGCTGGTCCAGATTGCTGCCTATCTCCATGATATTGGCAACTTGGTCAACCGCATTGACCATTCCCAGAGCGGGGCAGTTATGGCTTTCCGTTTGCTGGATCATCTGCACATGGACCCTCTGGAGATCGCAGAGGTGGTCACTGCCATCGGCAACCACGATGAAGGGACTGGAACACCTGTCAGTCCTATGGCTGCGGCCCTTATTTTGGCAGACAAATCAGATGTCCGGCGCAGCCGAGTACGGAATCAGGATCAGAGCAAGTTTGATATCCATGATCGGGTGAACTATTCTGTGACCAAAGCAGAACTAAAGATTAACGAGAGCAAGACCCTGATAAAGCTCAAACTCCACATTGATACCCGCTATGGTTCGGTGATGGATTATTTTGAGATTTTTCTCAATCGCATGGTTCTGTGCCGTAAGGCGGCAGAGACATTGGGGTTGCAATTTAAGTTAATTATCAATGAACAACAGTTAATATGACAAGTGCAATCGCACCAGATAAACGGTCGGAGGATGATCCTCGGGCCGTTTTTTATCTCCCACAAAGCTGCAGTGAGGAAGTGGATGTTATGAGAGAAAAGGGGTCGATTTAACAAAAACTTTATGATTCTTTGGTTTTTCCTTTAACGAAAAGCCGATAAACTATACTTGTACAAAAAAGAGCTTAAAACAAAAGGAAATGAGGAAATTTAAAATGAAAAGAACCATGAAGAAAGTGATGTACACAATGACTGCTGCTGCCATGCTGGCTCTGACTCTTGCTGGATGTGGTGGTACGGACACCAACGAAGAGACTGCCTCGGGAGGAGGTAATTCAGAAACAGCATCCATCTCTGGGACGGTGTCTACCAATGGATCAACCTCAATGGAAAAGATCATCGGCAACCTGAAGGAACAGTTTGAAAAGGACAACAGCGAAGTTACCGTCTCTTATGATCCTACAGGTTCTGGGTCTGGTATTGAGGCAGCCGCCAATGGCACTGCGGATATTGGCTTGGCATCTCGGGCACTGAAAGAAGAAGAGGAAGCTGCGGGTTTGACAGGGACCACCGTTGCACTAGATGGCATTGCAGTCATCGTCAATGCTGACAGCAAGGTGGCAGATCTGACTGTGGAACAGATTGCTCAGATCTTTACCGGGGAGATCACCAATTGGAGTCAAGTAGGTGGGACAGATGGTCAGATCGCCTGCATCGGTCGTGAGGCAAACTCCGGGACTCGTGACGGCTTTGAATCCATTACTGAAACAAAGAATGCCTGCAAACTCAGCCAGGAACTGACCTCTACTGGTGGAGTAATCGAGGCTGTGAAGAGCAATCCCAATGCCATTGGATACGCTTCTCTGTCCGCAGTGGAGGGGAAAGAGGGCATCAAGGCCTTGACCGTCAATAAGGTGCCTTGCACAGAGGAGACTGTCTTGGACGGCACATATAAGATTCAGCGTCCCTTTACGCTGGTCACGAAAAACGGTACAGAGCTGTCCAAGGCAGCACAGGCGTTCTTTGACTACGCAACCTCCGAAGCTGCAAAAGACCTGATCCGCAATGCAGGGGCAGTCCCCACAGCAGAGTAAGAACCTTGCCGACTCAGTGGTACGGTCGATTTTGAGAATACGACCGTACCACTGACTACAAGGCGCAGGAAGAAGAGGAGGAAGGATTTTTGGAAAAAGTATTGAATCATAGCGCTGAGGACCTGACTGGTGCAGGAACAAGAGAGCACAGCAGGCCAAAGGCACGAGGCACCAAGGAGATATTGGAATGGCTGATGCACCTGATCTTCTTGCTGTGTGGAATCGTTGCGGTGGCATTTGTGCTGATAATCAGTGTGTATCTCATTGTTTCTGGAGTGCCTGCGATCCGAGAGATCGGGGTGAAAGAGTTTCTCTTTGGTCAGACTTGGGCACCCACTGCATCAGAGCCGTCCTATGGCATCCTGCCGTTTATCCTCACCTCTGTCTATGGTACCGCTGGAGCGGTGGTCATTGGAGTACCTGTGGGACTGATGACTGCTATCTATCTGGCGAAAGTGGCCAATCCTCGGGTAGCTGCTGTTGTTCATACTGCGGTGGAACTGTTGGCAGGCATCCCCTCGGTGGTGTACGGCTTGGTGGGAATGATTGTTCTGGTTCCTGGGATCCAGCGGATGTTTGATCTTTCCTCCGGTGCTTGTCTGCTGGCAGCGATCCTGATGCTGTCCATCATGATTTTACCTTCCATCATCAGTGTTTCTGAGAACGCGCTGCGGGCTGTGCCACAAGAGTATGAGCAGGCATCCCTAGCACTGGGTGCAACGAAGCTGGAGACTGTGTTTCGGGTGGCGCTCCCTGCAGCCCGCAGCGGTGTAGCAACTGCTGTGGTTCTGGGGGTAGGCCGGGCGATCGGAGAGGCGATGGCTATCGTCATGGTGGCCGGGAATGTGGCCAATATGCCCAGCCTCTTCTCTTCGGTGCGATTTCTTACAACGGCCATTGCCTCAGAGATGTCTTATGCTTCGGTGGGCAGTCTCCATCGTAGTGCGTTGTTTTCCATCGGATTGGTGCTGTTCCTGTTCATTATGCTCATCAACGTGCTCCTGACGGTGTTTATTAAGAGAAAGAAGGTGTCCTGACATGCATTCCCTCTCCCAGCGCCGCAAAGTGTATGATCGCACATTACGCGGGTTGCTGTATCTGTGTGCAGGCATTACTTGCGCAGTGTTGATTTTTTTCATCGGGTATATCTTCTATCAGGGGTTGGGCAGCTTAAGCTGGGAGCTGTTATCCTCCCAGACAAGCTACATCAGTGACACCATTGGCATTCTGCCCAATATTCTTAACACCCTGTACATTATTTTCCTGACCATGCTCATTGTCTTGCCTTTGGGTGTGGGAGCAGCCATCTACCTGACCGAGTATGCCAGCAATCAAAAAGTGGTTTCGACCATTGCATTTGCTGCCGAGACGTTGTCTGGGATTCCCTCGATCCTCTTCGGTTTGGTGGGGATGCTCTTCTTTCAACAGTTGTTCGGGCTGAAAGCGGGTATTTTGGCTGGTGGATTGACTCTGGTGATCATGATTCTGCCCATTATTATTCGCACGACCCAGGAAAGTTTGAATACCGTGCCGCAATCCTACCGGGAGGGAGCACTGGCTTTAGGCGCAGGCAAGTGGCGTGTAGTACGCACAGTGGTGCTGCCCAATGCGCTTGATGGTATCGTTACTGGGTGTATCCTGGCTGTTGGCCGTATTGTGGGAGAATCGGCTGCACTGCTGTTCACTGCGGGTTTTGGATTGGAGCTGAACAGTTTTCTGACCTCTCTGCAGTCCTCTTCAGCAACCTTAACGGTGGCTTTATATGTTTACGCCAACGAGCGTGGGGAGTCAGGTGTGGCATTTGCTATCGCTGCAGTTTTGATGCTTCTTGTGTTCCTGATCAATTTCTCCGCTTCCCTTGTGGGAAAGAAACTCAAACGAAAGGCAGGCTGAGCGATGACAGCTGAGATCATTACGACAAAAGCGCTGCATCTGTGGTATGGCGCTGAGAGTAAGAATGGTGCTGTTGTAGGTGGGCAACATGCATTGAAAGGGATTGACATAGGAATCCCAGCCCGACAAATCACGGCGCTCATTGGGCCGTCTGGTTGTGGGAAGTCTACTTTTTTGAAAACCCTAAATCGGATGAACGATTTGGTTCCTGGCGTACATATTGAAGGGAATATCTGCTTTGATGGGCAGGACATTTTTGATAAAACCATAGACATCACCTGGCTGCGGAAACAGGTGGGGATGGTCTTTCAAAAGGCCAATCCTTTTCCAATGTCTATTTATGATAATGTGGCCTATGGACCGCGGACTCATGGCATCCGCAGCCGCAGCGAGCTGGATGGCATCGTAGAGCGTGCTCTGCGAGATGCTGCTATCTGGGATGAGGTAAAGGATCGCTTGAAAAAAAGTGCTCTGGGATTGTCTGGGGGACAGCAACAGCGGCTGTGTATTGCCCGTGCTCTGGACAACGAACCAGAAGTGCTGCTCATGGATGAGGCTACCTCTGCCCTGGACCCGATTTCTACGGCGAAGATTGAGGACCTGGCGGTGGCGCTGAAAGAGAAGTACACTGTGGTTATGGTAACCCACAATATGCAGCAGGCAGCACGGGTATCAGACAAGACGGCCTTTTTCCTGCTGGGCGAACTTGTGGAGTTTGGAGATACGGACCAACTTTTCAATATGCCTCAGGACAAACGGACAGAGGAGTATATCACGGGGAGGTTTGGATGATGCGGGAGAAGTTCCAAGAGCAGTTGGAGGAGATGCATCGTCAAATGGTGGTCATGGGCAGTCTCTGCCAGAGGGCCATTGCTATGGCAGTCAAAACACTGATGGAAGAGGGCGATGCTGCCGAACATTTGGAGGATCAGGTACATATTTTGGACGGGGAAATTGATGATATGGAGCGGGAGATCGAAAGCTTGTGTACCAAGCTTCTGCTCAAGCAACAACCCGTCGCCTCCGATTTACGACGGATTACAGCTGCGTTAAAGATGGTCACTGACCTGGAACGCATTGGCGATCAAGCGGCAGACATTGTGGAGCTGACCCGATTTATTCAGAAAGACGATAGGAATGAATTGCTGCGGAAAATGGCAACAGATGTCATCTATATGGTCAGTCAGAGTGTTGAAGCATTCGTTCACTTGGACCTGGACCAGGCACGGGAAGTGATTGCCTATGATGATGTCGTGGATCGTTGGTTTGATCAGATCAAAGTGGAGATCATTACTTGCATCAGTCAGGACAGATCAGAAGGAGAGGCGCTTTTGGATGTGTTCTTGGTGGCCAAATACTTAGAGCGTATCGGTGACCACGCCACTAATCTGGCTGAGTGGGTAGAGTATGCGCTGACTGGTGCCCGGTCGAAGGATGGACTGTGGGTAGACCCTGTGGGTGCGGACAAGGACAATTAACCTAAATTTAACCTTTCTATGCTTGTTCTTTTTACTTTTTTCTGCTAAACTATTTCTCGCTAGACGAAAGGCAACAGAACGCATGATAGAGAGGGTTGCAGTATGGATTTGTTCGATGGGCTGACTTTGATTGGCGGCCTCAGTCTATTCCTGTTTGGAATGAACTTGATGGGAGCTTCGTTGGAAAAGCGAGCGGGAGGCAGCTTGAAGGCGTTGCTGGGGAAACTG
>JAHHRP010000108.1 GCA_020025735.1 Evtepia sp. | reverse complement strand
TCATGGTCTCTAACATAACCTATGACATGGCAGCGGATTTGGCTGAGCAGTTGGAAAGCATTGATGGGGTAACCTCAGCGTCGTTTGGAACAGAGGAAGAAGAGACACCTGAGGACATCCAGGAGTATTTCAAGGGGTCTGATGCGCTGATTTCCGTGACGTTTGATGGGGAAGATGAGGATCCTGTGAGCTTGGCGGCCATGGAAGAGATCAAGACCAAGCTGGAACCTTATGATGCCTATATTGACAGCGCAGTAGGATCTTCTCAAGCAGAATCCCTAGAGAAGGAAATGGGGATCATTTTTGCTGTGGCTGTGGTCATCATTGTGCTGGTTTTGGGTCTGACGTCTCACTCCTATGCAGAGATCCCAGTGCTGATGATCACTTTTGGGGCAGCAGCTTTGCTGAACATGGGGACCAACTTTCTGTTGGGAGAAATTTCATTTATTTCAAATTCTGTTACTGTGGTGCTTCAGTTGGCGCTGGCCATTGACTATGCGATTATCCTGCTGCACCGTTTTTTGGAGGCCAGAGAGCACACTGAGGATGATCGCAGTGCTTGTATTGAGGCCCTTAGTGCGGCCATTCCTGCTATTTCTGCCAGTAGCTTGACAACGATCTCTGGTTTGGCTGCCATGATGTTTATGCAGTTCCGTATTGGGTTTGACATGGGCATCGTTCTTATCAAAGCCATTGGGTTTAGTCTGTTGTCTGTCTTCACCCTTATGCCGGGGCTGCTGATTCTTTTTTCCAGAGCCATGGAAAAGACCAAGCACCGTAACTTTGTTCCTTCCATCCAGAAATGGGGACAGCTGGCGGTGAAGGCGCGGTATATCAGCGTTCCTATTTTTGCTGTTTGCCTGGTTTTGGGTTTCTTGATGTCGAACCAGTGCCCCTATGTCTATGGCAATACGCAGCTGAAAACCAGCCAGCAAAGTGAGGAACAGATTGCACAGCAAAAGATCAATGATCGCTTTGGCGCCCAGAATGTGGCAGCCTTGCTGGTGCCAAAAGGGGATTATGCCAAGGAAAAGGCACTGTTGGATCGATTAAGCAGTTATGAAGAGATCGACACTGCCATGGGCCTATCCAACATTGAGGCTACGGATGGATATACCATTACTGACTCCCTAAAACCCCGTGAGTTTGCAGAGATGGCAGACCTGGACTATGAGGTAGCCTGTCTGCTCTACACTGCCTACGCCACCCAGCATGATGATTACGGACGTATTGTAGGAGGCATCGACAGTTATGCTGTGCCTCTTATGGACCTGTTTCTGTTTGCCTACGATCAGCAGGAGGCAGGGTACTTCGTCCTGGAGGGGGAGACGGGAGAAAAGATGGAGGATCTCCATGAGCAGTTGGTGGCCGGACGTGCCCAGATGCTGGGAGAACACTATACCCGAATGCTCCTTTTGCTGAACCTGCCAGAGGAAGGACAGGAGACCTTTGATTTTTTACATACGGTTCATCAGGAGGCAGAGAAGTTCTATGATGCAGACCAGGTTTATCTTGTGGGCAACTCCACCAGTGACTATGATTTGTCCTCTTCCTTTGCCAGAGACAACGTGATGATTTCGGTGCTCTCAGTGGTCTTCGTGATTCTGGTGCTGCTGTTTACATTCCAGTCAGTCGGGCTGCCAGTGCTGCTGATTTTGATTATCCAGGGCAGTATCTTCTTTAACTTTTCTTTCCCAGGGATTACCCAGACCCCGATTTTCTTCCTGAGCTATCTCATCGTGACATCAATTCAGATGGGTGCAAACATTGACTATGCCATTGTGATCTCTACCTGGTACCGTGAGTTGAAAAATGCCATGCCCCCCAAGAAAGCGATTGTGAAAGCGCTGGAGCTGTCGTTCCCCACGGTGCTTACCTCTGGATCTATTTTGGCCTCCGCGGGGTTCCTTATTGGCAAGATCTCTACCGACGGTCCTATTGTGGGCATTGGGGAGTGCCTGAGCCGAGGAACGGTGATCTCTATGTTCCTGGTCATGTTTGTCCTGCCGCAGATTCTGTTGCTGGGAGACATTATCGTAGAAAAAACCAGCTTCCGAATGAATGTGCCCGAGGCGATGCGACGGACCACAGGGACGGTTTATGTCAACGGACGAGTTCGGGGACGTATTTCTGGCGTGGTGGATGCAAATATCCAGGGGGTCATTCGCGGGGATATCTCTGCGCTCATTGGCGTTGGTGCATACCAGGAGGTGACCCACCAAGAGGCGATTGAAGAGACCACACAGGAGGGGACAGACCATGAGACGACGGAATAATTGGCTGGCTGGTCTGCTGACGCTGACCATTCTTTTCTCTCTGGCTGCGCCAGCAGCTGCCGTTGGGAGAGAGATCACCCTCAGCACAGCGGAGGACTTGGCCGAACTGGCTCGCAACTGCACTTTGGATAGTTGGTCACGGGGCAAGCGAGTGGTTTTGGCAGCGGATATTGATCTGTCAGGAAAAGAAGTTTTTCCCATTCCCACCTTTGGGGGGAGTTTTGATGGGCAGGGGCATACCATTTCTGGGTTGTCTCTTACCGGCAGTGGAAATGTCCGGGGATTGTTCCGCTATCTTCAGCCCGGCGGAGAAATTGCGAACCTTCATGTGGAGGGTTCCATCACACCCACGGATCTTCAGGATCATTTGGGCCTTCTGGTGGGGAGCAACCGAGGAAAACTCCGTTCCTGCACTGCCAAAGGAACGGTCCGAGGCAAGAGCACCATTGGCGGCCTGGTGGGGGTGAATGAATCTGGAGGACAGATCATCAACTGCACCTTCACCGGTGCGGTTACTGGGGAACACTATGTGGGGGGGATTGCTGGACAGAATTTTGGCAGCATCCTCCAGTGCGTGAATCAGGGAAGCATCAACACGGAGGAGGTGGAGGGTCAGACCGAACTGGAAAGTGCAGAGGATCGGCCATGGAACTCCACAGAAAACCTTCCTGCCTGCACAGATATCGGTGGCATCACGGGCTTCTCTACGGGAATTTTGCAAAGCTGCCAGAACACAGGGACCGTGGGCTATGAGCACATGGGGTATAATGTAGGGGGGATTGCTGGACGGCAGTCTGGTTACCTTAATGCCTGTCAGAACCAGGGTACCATACAGGGGCGAAAAGACGTAGGGGGAATCGTCGGGCAGCTTGAACCAGAGGTGTTTCTGCGCTATGGGGAAGACCTCATGAATCGTCTTTGGACAGAATTGGGGACCCTCAGCGACCAGATGGACCATCTCCTTGCAGATACTGATGGGATCCGAGTCTCCACGACGGCACAGATCAAGACCATGACGGCTCATGCCAGCAATGCCCAGGCAGCCACAGGGGATTTGATTGATGCGGTCACAGATTGGGCCAATGGCAATCTGGATCAGGTCAATGATCTTTCTGCCCGTGTTTCCTGGGCACTCCAGCAGATGACCCCCATTCTGGAAACCTTGGGTGATATGCCGGAGGAATTGACCCGGGCAGTGGAAGCCATGCAAAAAGCCTTAGATGAGGCAGAGCAGGCGGGAGACCTGGTGGGGGAAGCGGCGGATGATCTCCGGGAGGCACTTCAGGACGCCTTGACGGCAACGGAGGAGATTTCCAGTGCCATGGAGCATATCCAGGCCAGTCAGGATGCCTTGAAAGACGCATTGGGTGACCCGAAGAAGATAGAAGCGGCCATGGACCGACTTTCTGAGGGGATATCTCAACTGGCTCAAGGTGTCCAACAATTTTCCAACGCAATGGAAACATTGCATAATGGTTTTTCCGCATTGCCGGACATTGGAGCAGCCATGGAAAATTTCCATCAAGGGTTCGCGGAATTGGCAACAGCGGGAAACAGCACAGCAGGTGGTCTGCATAACATTCGTATGGCACTTGAGAAACTGAAAAACAATTTTTCTGGGAGTGCCGAAGATCTGAAGACTGCGTTGGAAGAGTTAAAGGCAGCAGCGGGGGATTTCCAAAATGGATCGGATGCCCTGCATCTGGCAGGGGAACATCTTTTGGATGCCATTGACGATTTGAAGGAGGCAGGGGACTTTGGAGACAGTGCCATTGAATCCTTACGCCAGGCAGGAGATGCGATGAAAGATGCTTTTACCTTGCTGGATGAGAGCACAGATGCCCTATATGACATGATTAAGACGCTGGCGGAAAGCCCCACCATAGCCTTTACGCCCATTGGCAGCGAGGTGACAGAGCGGGGCGATGCTCTGGATGGAGCAGTTTCCAACTTGCTGGACAGTGCAGATGATTTGAACGATCTGCTCAGCCATTCGTCCGAAAAAGTATTGGAGGATTTAAAAGGGATCAATCAGCAGCTTCGGGTTATTACAGACCTGTTGCATCAGGAGAGTTCTGATAAAAAAAATAATAAGGATCGGGAGCCGATTGAGGATATTTCTGATCAGACCAATGGCCAGGAGCAGCGGGCAGGAAGTCTATCGGACTCTAAGAACCAGGGGAAGATTTTTGGAGATGTGAATGTGGCTGGCGTAGCAGGTTCTATGGCCATCGAGTATGATTTCGATCCAGAGGATGACCTGAAGGAGACCGGGGATCGTTCCATGGATGTTCGCTTTCAGACCAAAGCGGTGACCCGCAACTGCAGCAACGAGGGAGAAGTGACAGGGAAAAAGGATGATGTCGGAGGCATCGTGGGCCGGATGGACTTGGGACAGGTAACTGGCTGTGAGAGCTACGGCACCGTGAGCAGTACAGACGGCAGCTATGTCGGTGGCATTGCTGGAGCATCCTGGGGGACCATTCGAGACAGTTGGATTCGGTGTACCCTTTCTGGGGAAAACTATGTAGGGGGTGTGGCCGGATATGGTTCTACATTATCTCGTTGTCATACGTTAGTTAATCTCAAGGAAGGCAGCGCCTATTTGGGCGCAGTGGCTGGCGATGTGGCTCCAGATGGTCAGGTGACTGGCAGCACATTTACGCAGACAACATTAGGGGCGATTGACGGCATCAGTTACAGCGGCAAGGCAGAGCCAGTGGCATTTGAGACGCTCTGTGCATCTGGCGCGCCGGAAATGTTTGCTCAGATGGAGCTGCGCTTCCAGGCGGACGGGAAAGAGGTAGCGGTGGTACCCTTCCAGTATGGAAAGGGGATTGACAGTTTACCAGAGATTCCTCCCAAAGCGGGTTACTCAGCATCCTGGCCGGATATGGATTATACTTGCCTGATGGCCAGCCAAACATTAGAGGCTGTCTACACGCCCTATACCTCCTCTATGACGGATGGAGGCGAACTTCCTCAGATTCTAGTTGATGGCAGCTTCAGTACCAAGGCGGCAGTGTCTCATGAGGACCAGGAAATCACTTTGACCGATGACTGGGGGAATGAGCGGACAGGGACTTCATATACTGTCACAGTAAAGGACCCAATGATGAAGACGATTACCTATACTGTCCATTGCCGTATGCCAGAAGAAGATGGGCACTATGCCATTCTGGTTCAGACTGACGAAGGTTGGACCAAGCAGGATAGTCAGCAGGATGGGAGTTATCTACTCTTCCCAGTCAATCAGGAAACAGTGACGTTTTGTCTGGTAAAAGATGACAGTCAGATGGTCAAATACATTTTAGCGAGTCTGCTTTTGGTGGGTGGGTTTGCTTTCCTTCTTTGGCGGAGAAAAAAGCGAAAGAAGAAAACGCAGAACAGTGCCCAAGAATCCTCCCATGAAGGTTCTTCTGACGAATAAACACACGAACCTCACATGGCCTTGGAACGTGTTTTCCAGGGCCATGTGAGGTTCTTTTTCCAGAAAGGGGAGGGGAGAGGGAGTTTGGCAATATAAGCCTTGCCGCTGGAGTCTGTGCTTTTGACTGAGAAGATCACTCATGGGAGCTTTGAAAAAGAGGCTGTTTATGGTATGCTAAGAAGGCCAGACAGGATCAGGAAGTATGGAAAGGAAGGGGATTGCATCTGAGAAAAGGGGAGATGTTGGTGCGTTTTTTTGCAAAGCAAGAGGCGATGAGACAAGCACTGACAAAGAAGATATGTCTGTAAAGTGAAAATCCATTACATATCTTTCTATAAATGGATTTTTTAGAGAAAAAGAAGAGAAAAAGCATGAAAATCTATGATGAAAATATTGCCGTTCTGAATGGTCATAAGAG
>JAHHRP010000107.1 GCA_020025735.1 Evtepia sp. | reverse complement strand
CCCCGGTGTCTGCTAGCAGACACCGGGGAATTTGTCTTTGTAAGACGGACAGAATCAGTCCTCAAAAGGAGATGCGAAAATACTCCAGATATTTTTTGAACTGGTCCTGAGCCGCCAAACAGGTGTCCAGGAGATAGCCGTGCTCCCCGGGCCACTCCTTTAACCCGCGATAGTAGTACAGCTTGAACCGCTCGTCGATGATGAAGGGCACGATGTTGTTCCGCAAGCACTCTTTGAACAGAATCAGACGGCCAACCCGGCCATTTCCATCCTGGAAGGGGTGGATGGACTCAAACGCATGATGAAACGCGATGAGCTCTTCCAAGGTCTTTGGGGATGAAGGATGGTATTCTGCCAGCAGCTTACCCATGGCAGCCGGTACTTCAGATGGGGGGGTGGTCTCCTGCCCGCCCACCTCATTGGGCAGTTTCTTATATTCCCCCACAGCAAACCAGTCTTTTCGGCTATCCGATGTCCCGCTTTTCAGGGTCTGGTGGAGCTGTTTGATCAAAGCCTCCCGCAAAGGCCGTTTCGCCTGTTCGATAATCAGGTCAATACAAGAGAAATGGTTGGCCGTCTCGACAACGTCATCTACATTCACGGTCTCATCGATAAGGCCAATGGTGTTGGTCTCAAAGATAAACCTGGTCTGGTCGTGGGATAGCCGACTGCCTTCCATGTGGTTGGAGTTATAGGTCAGCTCGATCTGCACCCGATGATAGATCCCGCCGGAGATCTTACCTGCCTTTTCTCGCAGTAAGACATCCAGTAGGGTGGCAGGCTCAGAGGATTGTTTCGCATTGCGCCGCAGGGGCTTTTCTGCATCTGCGGGAATGTTCCAGGTCTTTCCGGTTAGAAACGCCCCAGGAATCCTCCCTTGGGCACAGTAGTTTCGCACCGTGCGTTCCGATACCTTCCAGCGGGCAGCTGTTTCTGCGACAGAGCAATAGGGCACCGCATCCACCTCCTCATGAATAGTATACCACATTATCGGCAAAAATCCAGTTGATTGAACTCGCAATGGCGACAGTTTTTTGCCGATAGCGGCAATTTCTGATTCTGTATTGTGGTAAGATTTTTCCCTTTTGCAGAATAGTCAGCACCCTATTTTCAAACTCACCTATCGAATCGAAGCCAGGTTTTTGGATCCTGAGCGTACAATACCCCTTCTTGCCTGCGATGCCGGTAATCTCATGATTGGGCTGCTGTCCAACATGTTTTGTTACCAGTGTGCCAAAGTCCTCGGGGCTATTGGTGTTTCGGATATTAATGGGAATGCCTGCTTCCTTCACCGGATAAATGGCATCCTCATGGAGTACGCAGGCTCCCATACGAGCCAGTTCATGGAGTTCTTTATAGGTGGAAACTGGGTCATTTACAATTCTGGGATCAGCCAAAGAGGCGGTGGGATATCCGGTAAAAGAGAAGCGCGATTTGATCAGCCCAATCTGCACTTAAAATCCCAATATCCGAAATCTGTAAGCTGTTTGTATGTTCCATCCGTATTTCTTGCCCAGATATTGGGCAGCGGCATTCCATTAAAGGTGTTATTTTTACAAGTAGTGTAAATTGCCATGTCTCCGAATACCAGCAAATCGCCAATCTGCAATGTATCACTGAAGTAATACTCTCCGATCACATCACCGGACAGGCAGGTAGGGCCTGCAAGGCGGTAAAGCTTGGTATGCTCAGAATCAGCTTTCTCTCTCGCTCCGTAAAGAGGGGGGGTATAGGGCATCTCAATCACATCCGGCATATGGCAGGCTGCACTGCTGTCCAGAATTGCAATATTCCGGTCGCCGTTTTTTACAATATCCAGAATCCGAGTAACGAGGAAGCCTGCATTCAGGGCTACCGCTTCTCCGGGTTCCAAGTATACCTCTACATGCCATGCTTCCTTGGCCGCGGCGATGCAGCGGCCAAGTGCTGTCAGGTCGTAACCCTGACGAGTGATATGGTGACCGCCGCCCATATTCAGCCATTTCATCCCAGGGAGAACATCCCCGAACCTTTCTCCCACCGCCCGGAGCGTGATTTCCAGTGCATCGGAATTTTGCTCACAAAGGGTATGAAAATGCAGGCCGTCCAAAAGCGCCAATGTCTCAGGGTCCATTTCTGCATCCCAGACCGACCGGGTCACGCCCAGTCGGCTGCCTGGGGCACAGGGATCATAGATGTCATGGCCTTCCTGGGTGGAGCACTCCGGGTTGATCCGCAGTCCAAGGCTCTTTTCCTTTGCTAGTGGAGCAAACCGTTTCAGTTGGGCAATGGAATTAAACACAATATGATCTGCATATTCAAGGATCTCAGAAAACTCATCCTCCCGATAGGCGGCAGAAAATACATGGACTTCCTTCTGGCCCATTTCCTCCCGCCCCAGTCTTGCTTCATAAAGGCCGCTGGCCTCTGTACCGGCCAGGCAGGGCGCAAGCAAAGGATAGAAATAAAAATTAGAGAACGCCTTCTGTGCCAGAAGAATTTTTGCTCCGGTTTTTTCTGAGACAAACGCCAGTATATTCCCATTTTTTTCTAATTGTTTATGGTCAATGACATAAACAGGAGAAGGCAGCCCTGCAAACAAAGCACCCGGTTCCCCTTCCTGCAGAGGCAGGAAGGGCGGGCGAAGATCTTTATTGTTCATCAGTCAACCAGCACGGGTGCGTGGTTCTCACGACGGGGCAGACCGTACTTGTCCAGTGCATTCAGGAAGGGATCGGGATCAAACTCCTCTACGGTATGGACACCGGGGGTAGTCCACTTGCCGGTGAGCACCATCAGAGCGCCGCACATGGCAGGAACGCCGGTAGTGTAACTGATCGCCTGACTGGAAACCTCCTCGTAGCACGCCTGATGGTCGCAGACGTTGTAAATATAGTAGGTCTTGTCCTTACCGTCCTTCTTGCCGGTAAAAATGCAGCCGATGTTGGTTTTGCCCACGGTGCGAGGACCCAGAGACGCAGGGTCAGGCAGCAGAGCTTTCAGGAACTGGATGGGAACAATCTCCCGCCCCTCAAACATGATAGGGGTGGTGGACAGCAGCCCAACATTCTCCAGACACTTCATATGGGTCAGGTAGCTCTGACCAAAGGTCATGAAGAAACGGATCCGCTGAACCTCGGGAAGATTCTGTGCCAGAGACTCGATCTCTTCGTGGTGCAACAGGTACATATCTTTCTGTCCCACCTGATCGAAGTTGTACTCCCGCTTGATGGTCATGGGATCAATCTCCACCCAGTGACCGTTCTCCCAGTAGCTGCCAGGGGCAGAAACCTCACGGAGATTGATTTCAGGATTGAAGTTGGTGGCAAAGGGATAGCCGTGGTCGCCGCCGTTGCAATCCAGAATGTCGATGGTGTCAATGGTATCAAACTCATGCTTTTTGGCATAGGCGCAGTAGGCCTGGGTCACGCCAGGGTCAAAACCACAACCCAGCAGTGCGGTCAGGCCAGCCTTTTCAAATTTTTCCTTGTAGGCCCACTGCCATGAGTAGTCAAAATAGGCAGAGAAGCCGGCATCCTTGCAGCGCTGCTCATAGATGGCACGCCACTCAGGATCGTCGGTGTTCTCTGGTTCGTAGTTGGCGGTATCCATGTAGTTGACGCCGCAGGCCAGACAGGCATCCATGATGGTCAAATCCTGATAGGGCAGGGCGATGTTCATAACCAGATCCGGCTTGTAGGCGTTGATGAGGGCAATCAGCTCCTGAACGTCGTCAGCGTCCACCTGGGCCGTGGTGATGACAGTCCTAGTTTTTCCTTTCAGTTCCTCTGCAAGGGCATCACACTTGGACTTGGTTCTGCTAGCAATGCAAAGCTCGGTGAACACTTCGCTGACCTGGCAGCACTTGCGGATTGCTACGTTGGCCACGCCGCCGCAGCCGATTACTAAAACTCTACTCATGTTTCGTTCTCCTCTATCAATCAATGTAAGACTTGACTAATGCAAGCATCAGTTCACGCAAAACTTTACAGGCAGTAGCTGTGGATATTCCACTGGTATCCAGCATGGGCGCAAGCTCATTTACATCTGCTGCCACAACATTTGCCTTGCAGACGGTAAAAATCGCCTCAATGAGCTGGAGAAAGGTGACCCCGCCAGCTTCCGGGGTTCCGGTGCCAGGAAACAAGGAACAGTCCAGGCAATCTAAATCTATGGTGAAGTACACAGGGGTATGGTTCTTCCTGAGCTCGTCTACCACGTCCTCAAGCCCATCGAATGTGAACTTGTGCATATCTGTGTGGACCTCTGCAAATCGGAATTCTTCCCGGTCACCGCTGCGGATGCAGAATTGGTGAATCCGACCATCCCCGATCAGCTCATGGCAGCGGCGCAGAACACAAGCATGACTGAGCCGGGCACCCAAATAGTCCTCACGCAGATCAGCATGGGCATCAAAATGTATGATGTGCAGGTCTGGATATTTTTCAAGGACAGCACGGACAGAACCCAACGTGACCAGATGTTCCCCGCCAAGCAGCAGTGGGAGCTTTCCATCCTTCAGGATCTCCCGTGAGCGGGACGCAATGTCATTCAGAGCAGACTCGGCACTGCCGAAGCAAAGTTCTATATCACCGCTGTCGAAGATGGCGTAATCGGCCAGGTCCAGATCCTGATAGGGGCTGTAAGTTTCCAGCCCAAAGCTCTCATGCCGCATGGCCGCAGAGCCGAATCTGGCTCCGGGGCGAAAGCTGGTCGTGGAGTCGAAGGGGGCGCCAAACAGAACGATCTCGGCTTCCTCATAGCTGCCATCGCAGCCGATGAAGGTTTCAACATTGGGCTTCATTACTCTACCTCCTGCAGCATCCTCTCCAGAAATGCCGGCAGATAGAAGGCACCTACATGGAGCTTGGGTGTGTAGTAATCTGTTTTGAAATGGTAGCCCAGCCAACGCTCGGCATCCAGATCATCGATGGGGTGGTATTTTTTACTGGCAAAGCCAAAGAGCCAGTAGCCGGCAGCATAGGTGGGGATATGCGCCTGATAGACCCGGCTGATGGGAAAGGTAGATACGATGCGCTGATGACTTCTCTGCATGGCATCGGCATCGTGGCTGAAGAAGGGACTGCCCTGCTGGTTCACCATGATCCCGTCTTCCTTCAGGGCATTATAGCAGATGCCGTAAAATTCCCGGGTAAAGTAGCCTTCGCTGGGGCCGAAAGGATCGTTTGAATCCACGATGATCAGATCATACTGATTGGTACACCGACGGATGAACCGCAGCGCGTTGTCATAGAAAATATGGACCCGTCTGTCATTTAATCGGCTGGCATTTTCTGGAAGATACGTCTGACAGGCGGAGAGAACTTCAGCGTCCATTTCCACAAGGTCGATCCGTTCCACCTGAGAATACCGGGTAAGCTCTTTGACCACGCCGCCATCACCGGCACCGATCACCAGAATGTCCCGGATGTTGGGATGCACAGCCATGGGCACATGGGTAATCATCTCATCGTAGATAAATTCGTCCCGCTCTGTCAACATAACGGACCCGTCCAGCGCCAGAACTCTGCCAAATTCGGGCGTTTCAAAAATGTCAATCTGCTGGTAGTCACTCTTTTGGGAAAACAGATGCCGATCCACCCGGATTCCATGTCGAACATCCGGCGTATGAAATTCGTTAAACCACAATTCCATCAGTGATCCTCCTGGATAAGAACATTCAGATGCAGAATGTCTGGGTCTTCAGGTCCAGTCATAGAGCAACCCTTCTCCTTCGCGTAACGAATATAATCCAGAATATCCCGGGTGATCCGCTCACCAGGGGATAGAATGGGGATTCCTGGGGGATAACACATGACAAACTCGCTGCAAACCATACCCTCGGTTTCCTCAATGGGAACACTCTTTTTGTTGGCATAGAACGCCTCCTGCGGGCTGGCCACCACTTCAGGGTCAATGTATTCCTGGTTCAGCAGGCCGCCTGGATCTCGATGGAAGCGGCGGCGGATTTCCGCCAACGCGCTGACCAGCCGCTCCAGCTCCTGGGGACGATCTCCAATGGAGAGATAGGCCAGGACATTGCCAATGTCGCCAAACTCGATCTGAATATCATAGTCATCCCGGAGGATATCGTAGACTTCAATCCCGGCCAGACCAATATCCCGGGTATGAACACTGAGCTTGG
>JAHHRP010000106.1 GCA_020025735.1 Evtepia sp. | reverse complement strand
ACCCAAGGCCCCCACCAGCAGGCCCACCACCAGCCCCAGCAAAAGGCCCCGGCTATTGATCCGCAGGCCCTCGCGGCTAAAAGCGAATTCTGCCCGTAAGGCTCTATGCAGCTGGGTCCAGCCAGTCTCTCTTTGTTTCTTCATGACGGTGTCCTCCTTCTCTGTCTCTTGCTGCAAAGACTTCTTTAGCATAGCACATTTCCTCTGCTTTGCAACCGCTTTTCCGTGTTGGAAACGGACAAGATAAGCCCTTGTCACAAGCGATCTAGTGTGCTAAAATAATTTGTTCTTTTTCTACTTTTTTGAAGCGAGGTGATCTCTTTGCAGATCGGTTCCATCCAAATAGATTCCCCTCTTGTCCTGGCTCCCATGGCAGGGGTCACAGATCTGGCTTTCCGCACCATTTGCCGGGAACTTGGCGCTGGATACACCATTACCGAGATGGTCAGCGCCAAGGCCCTGTGTTATCAGGATCAAAAGACCCTTCCCCTCATGCGTCTGGGGGAAGAGGAACACCCTGTTGGGGTCCAGATTTTCGGCAGCGACCTGGCCTGCATGGAGGAAGGGGCCGCCATCATCCGGGAGACCGTCCACCCGGACATCATCGACATCAACATGGGCTGTCCCGTGCCCAAGATCGCCAACAATGGAGACGGTTCTGGCCTGCTGCGGGATGTGGACAAAGCCTGCCGAGTGGCGGAAGCCGTCCTCCGTGGCGCAGGGGAAATCCCGGTGACCGTGAAAATGCGCTTAGGCTGGGACCGTGGAAGCATCGTGTGTCTGGATCTTGCAAAACAGCTGGAAGAAGTTGGCGTGTCTGCCATTGCCCTCCACGGCCGCACCAAAGTGCAAATGTACGCCGGCACTGCCAACTGGGACTACATCCGCGAGGTCAAAAAGAGGCTCTCCATTCCTGTCATCGCCAACGGTGATGTGTTCTCCGGCCAGGACGCAGCCCGCATCCTCCGCTACACCGGGGCCGACGGGGTAATGCTTGCCCGTGGT
This sequence comes from Evtepia sp., assembly GCA_020025735.1. GTDB lineage: Bacteria > Bacillota > Clostridia > Oscillospirales > Oscillospiraceae > Evtepia. The sequence goes on along the minus strand of JAHHRP010000106.1, from coordinate 5,142 downwards.
GTCTTTGGGAACCCTTGGCTCTTCCAGCAGGCGCAGGCGGCCATTGCGGGCAAGCCCATTCCTCCCCTGCCCCCTCTGGCACAGCGATGCGATGTCGCTGTGCGGCAGTTCGAGCTGGCCGCCCAGTACAAGAGTGAAAAGATTGCCTGTCTGGAGGCCCGGAAGCATTATGCGTGGTACCTAAAAGGCGTCCCTTATGCCGGGTACTGGAAAAGTGAGATTTCAAAACTCTCCTCTCTGGCGGATGTCTATCGGGTCACCGCAGGCATCAAGCGGGAACTTCGAGATGCCTGTGACGATGGTTGATCCCCGACAGGAAGGCTGGAAAAACTTCCTCTGGTTTGGCCCGCGGAAAGCTGCTTTCTTTTCCTTCTGGCCTCCAGTTCTGTGGTGCTGTGCGGGTCGTTCCTGCCCTCTCAAAGAGAAAGATTCTGCCAGTACACACCCCCAAAAGGACAATATCTTTTCCTGCTTCTCACAAAATTTTTAGTTATTTTTCATTTTTTATGTTGTCACTGACCCTCTCTTGTTGTATACTTATCCCATCACCATGGAGCACGCGACTCCGTCGGGGCACAAGAGAGGGGCTTTTTTCCTCTCCTGTGCGAGTTAAAATAAGGAGAGAACTGCTATGAGCTATTCTGTGCAAAACATCCGAAATGTCTGTCTGGTGGGCCACAGCGGCAACGGCAAAACCGCCTTGGCCGAGAGCCTGCTGTTCATGACCGGCGCCATCAAGCGCATGGGCTCCAGCGCGGATGGCAACACTGTCTGCGACTATGATCCCGAGGAAATTCGCCGTCAAATCTCTATCTCCACTGCCGTAGCACCTCTGGAGTATAAAGGCTGTAAAATCAACCTCCTGGACACCCCAGGCGCTTTCGACTTCTCAGGAGAGGTCATGGAAGCCCTCCGGGCCGCCGACGCTGCCATTCTTGTGTGTTCCGCCAAGGACGGCATCTCCGTAGGCTTTGAGAAGGTTTGGAAATACTGCCAAGAGCGGGATATGCCTCGGTTTATCTATATCTCCAAGACTGATGAAGAAAACAGTGACTACAACGCCACATTCAACGCCCTGCGTGAAAAGTATGGCAACAAGATTGCCCCCCTGGTGGTCCCCATGTGGGATGAGGCAAAAAACACCACGGGTCTGATTGATGTACTCAACAAGCGGGCGTATGAGATGCAGGATTTTAAGCGGGTCGAGGTGGATGTGCCTGCTGAGAAAGCAGATGTTGTCGCTGAATTCAACGAGGCCCTCAAGGAATCTGTTGCTGAGACCTCCGATGAAATGATGGATAAGTATTTCAGCGGCGAGACCTTTACCTACGCTGAAATGATCAAAGGGCTGCGCCAGGGTGTGCGGGAACTGTCCATGTTCCCTGTCCTTTTTGGCTCTGCCATCAACTGTATGGGTTCTTTTATGCTCATGGACTACATCGTTGAACTGCTGCCCAACCCCGCTGAGGGCAACCACCACAAGGCCACCATGCAGGACGGCCAGACCGAAGACTTCGTGGTCTCCCCAGGTGGTGTGCCTACCGCTTACGTCTTTAAGACCATCTCTGACCAGTATGGAAAATATTCCCTCATCAAGGTACTCTCTGGTGTTATCACCTCTGATCTTCCTTTGGTCAACGCTCGCACGGGCATGACCGAAAAACTGGGCAGACTGTATACCCTGTGCGGCAAAAAGACCGAAGAGGTCAAGGAACTCTCCTGTGGTGACATCGGCGCCATCGGTAAGATGGACAAAGTCAAGACGGGTGATACCCTGTGTGACAGCCGAAAGGTCGTGGCCCTGAAGGGCATTCCCTTTGCAGAGCCGTGCTACTCCAAAGCCATCGCCCCCAAGACCCGTGGTCAAGATGACAAAGTGGCCGCTGGCCTTGCCCGGATGAATGAGGAAGATCCCTCCTTCACCGTTGTGAACAACGCTGAAACCCGTCAGGTGGTTCTCTCCGGTGCTGGTGACATGCAGCTGGATGTGCTGGTCTCCCGCCTCAAGAGCCGCTTTGGTGTGGAGGCTGAACTCAGCCCCGCCCGTGTGCCTTATCGCGAGACCATCAAGAAGAAGGTAGAGGCCCACGGCCGCCACAAGAAGCAGACGGGTGGTTCCGGTCAGTTTGGTGACGTGTGGATTCGTTTCGAGCCTCAGTATGAGTCTGAGGAAATGATCTTTGCTGAGGAAGTCTTTGGCGGCAGCGTACCCAAAAACTTCTTCCCCGCTGTGGAAAAGGGTCTGCGCGAAGCCGCCTCCAAGGGGGTGTTGGCTGGGTATCCCCTGGTGGGCATGAAGGCCACTTTGTACGACGGCTCTTACCACCCGGTGGACTCCAACGAAATGGCATTTAAGACAGCGGCACAACTGGCCTATAAGGAAGGCATTGCCAACGCCAGCCCCACCATCCTTGAACCAATCGGTGAACTTCAGGTCACCATCCCTGACAGCTATCTAGGGGATGTCATGGGCGATCTGAACAAGCGCCGGGGTCGTGTCATGGGCATGAATCCCACCGATGACGGCAACCAGATCCTGGAGGCAGAGGTCCCCATGGCAGAGATGACCTCTTATGCCATTGATCTGCGCTCTATCACCCAGAGCCGTGGTACCTTCTCCTTCCGCTTTGTGCGCTATGAGGAAGCTCCACCTGCGGCCCAGCAGAAGGCCATTGAGGATGCCAAAGCGATTCAGGAAGAGGGTTAATTGAGCCTCCCTGTTCTTTTAACGAAAGGAAACGCGCGTATCGAGTTCGGTACGCGCGTTTTCTTCCCTTGTGCTTTTCGGATCAAGCGCGTATACTAACAAAAAATAACTCTCTGAGAGGATGATGACCCATGAAGTGGAAATGGATTCTGTGTACCCTTATGATGCTCTCCCTCCTGGTGGGCTGCGGCAAGCAGGAGCAGCCCCATCCCCCCCAGGATGAGCCAGGTGCTGTGGAGCCTCTCTCCGGGGGCAATGCCCAAGAGATGCTCTCCAAAATGACCACCGAGGAAAAGGTGGGGCAGCTCTTCTTTGTCCGCCCGGATGCCTTGGACCGCGCCCTTTCCCCCCAAAAGCGGGAGGACCCGCAGGCACCTGGCTTAACGGAGGCAAAGGGGGAGGCGCTGAAAACATTACAAACCTATCCCGTAGGCGGTTTTCTCTTTTTTGACAAAAACCTTCGGGACCCGGAGCAGTGTGCGGCACTGATGAAAGACTTGACCCGCAGTGCCAAGGTCCCCCTTCTCTTTGCCACCAACGAGGAAGGAGGCGCTGCTTCCTGTATCGCCAATGCAGATGGTTTTTCCGTGCCCAAGCAGAAGGATATGGGGATTCTTGGGGCCAGCGGGGACCCCGCCCAAGTCAAGGACGCAGCGGCTTCCATCGGCGGCTATCTCCACGATCTTGGGTTTCGCTTGACCCTTGCCCCTGTGGCCGATGCCAGTGCTGCCCCCAACGCTTTCCATCGCGATCCAGAGCAGGCAGCCATGATGGTCAGTGCCGCAGTGGAAGGATTCCATACCGCTGGTGTAGGCTGTACACTCAAGCACTTTCCTGGCCAGGGGGCAGCCGTCGCAGACCCTCAGACCGGACGCCTATCCACTGACAGGACCTGGCAGGAGATGCTCACTTCTGAACTTTATCCCTTCCAGGCAGGCATGGCCGGAGGCGCTGATGCCGTCATGGTTTCCCACCTCACCACCCCCAACGCGGCCCAGCAGGGAGATCTACCTGCTTCCCTATCCCGAGAAATGATTTCTGTAAAACTTCGAGGAGAGCTTCGCTTCCGACGTGTCATAATGACCGACAATCTATCTGCACCAGCCATCACAGAGGCATACGAGCCAGGCCGGGCCGCGATGATGGCCTTCCAGGCGGGTGCAGATATCCTACTCATGCCAGAGGATCTTCCCGCAGCCTACGACACCCTCCTCACCGCTGTGAAAGAGGGGACCATTTCTCCCCAGCGTTTGGACGAAAGCGTACTACGCATCTTGCAATTAAAGGAAAAATACGACCTTCTCTGATCTTGAAAAACAGCGGGACGCCATTTTACTGGCACCCCGCTGTTTTCTGTTAGGCTTCTTCCTGATATAAACTGCCCTGCGCGCAGTCCAAGAAGAAGGTCCCATTGTCTGTTTCCACCTGCCACATGGGGGTCAGGACCGCCCGTTCCTCTGCGCCATTGTATTGGTAGCCTTCCCGGATCATTTTGATCTCTGTGCAAGTCTGTCCCAGATCACCCATCCCCCGGACAAAGTCCATGAGCAGTGTGGCTGTCTCCCGGGCGGGTTGGATTTCAATGTGATTTGGCAGCCCCTGGCTTGGCAGTGTCTGGCCAGGCAGCATCTGATCAGGAAGCTCCTCTGCTCGCGTGGTCAGGTCGTGCTTCCAGGGAACTACGGCCTGGGCCACAGTCACGCCATTGTGCTGCAAGAACACCAAGACTTGTTCCCGGGTCGTTTTCTCATAAACTCTGGCCTGATGATATTGGAGAAAGACATTGCTCAGTAGGAAAAGATTGAGTACCGCCAGCAAGAAAATGACCGTCAGCTTCACTTTTGATCGTTCCATCGTACGCCTCCCTCATTTTTCTTCCCGAACTGTCCAACCGATAACAAGTTCTGCGTTGGTGCCGCCGTCCAGAAAGTTCAGCTGCAACTCCTTGCCCACCTGCTGGATGGCATCGGCTGCTGCCGCAGCCTGCCGCTCCGGCAGCGCTTGCTGGACACGGTCTGTGGCCTCATACTGGCGCAGATAGATCACAAAGGAACGCAGATCGCTTCCCTCAAAGACAAATCTGGCTCCCCAACCCTCCTGCCATAGCTGGACTGGAATCCCATTGAGCAGATAGCAGAAGGTCAGCGCCACAGTGCCATCTTCCAGGATCTCTGTGGTCTGGCAGCGAAAACTGCCCCCTCCCATGCGGTCCTGGATGGCAAGGGCCAACACTTCCTCGGCCTTGATCTGCAAATCTTTCTCCCGGGCAGAGAGGGCTTGATAGCGTGCCTCTCCACTCTCAGCAGCATGGAATGTAAGCTTTCCATTTTTCTGGATCCGTTCACAATCATGCCTGTGCCGGAGGTGGAGCCCCTGCTCGCCGCACTCTACGTCGGTCTGATCGGCGGTGCCGGACTTGGCATTGTGTTCATATC
>JAHHRP010000105.1 GCA_020025735.1 Evtepia sp. | reverse complement strand
GACTTGTCCACAAAACACTCCACAGAGCGTTGTGGATAAAACCCGACTTATCCACAGCATGTGGACCCCTTTACAGGGTCCGCAGCGCATCCACCAGTGCTGTCTTTTCCGTGGTCTTACCGTCCTTATCCTTGAGGACTTTGGCCGGAATCCCAGCCACCACCGTGTGGGCAGGCACGTCACCAACCACCACAGCACCAGCAGCTACCACAGCACCCTGGCCCACGCGGCAGCCCTCCAAAACCACGGCGTTTGCCCCGATGACCACGTCATCCTCAATGATGACCGGCACCGCACTGGCAGGTTCTACCACCCCGGCAAGGACAGTCCCTGCACCAATGTGACAATTCTTGCCCACCATGGCGCGGCCACCCAGAACGGCACCCATGTCAATCATGGTACCCCCGCCGATGACAGCCCCGATGTTGATGACGGCACCCATCATGATAACGGCGTTATCCCCGATCTCCACCTGCTCCCGGATGATGGCACCAGGCTCAATGCGGGCATTGAGTTCCTTCTTGTCCAGCAGCGGGATGGCAGAGTTACGGCTGTCATTCTCCACCACAAGGTCTGCAATGTCCTCCCTGTGTGCCTGGAGAACAGGCTGGATCTCCTTCCAGTCTCCAAAAACAATTTTCGTCTCCCCACAGGGAAAAACTGTGGCGTTGGGGAAGTCTAAGGGGGTTTTTTCTTTCAAAAAGACGCGGACGGGGGTTTTTTTCTCCGCTGTGCGGATTCGTTCAATGATTTCCTGTGCGTTCATGCAGAGGCCTCCTTTGGGGTGTTTCTAAGATGCAGGCAGTATACCATTTTTTCTTCCCCCGCGCAAGCAGAGGAATCCTCTCTTTTCATTTCATCAGCGCCCCCTTTGGGGCAGGAAGGTTGTACACTATGACGCAAAATGTGATCCACTACCGCCAAGCCCTCCACCAGATCCCTGAACTGGACCGGGATCTGCCAAAAACCATGGCCTATCTCCGCACCGTGCTGACCCCCTTGGGTTGTACCTTGTCCTCCCCCATCCCTGGCTCCCTGTGCGCCTTTTTTGACTTTGGCAAGCCCGATGCCATCGCTTTTCGCAGCGATGCGGATGCCTTACCCATTCAAGAAAAAACCGCCCTTCCCTTTTCCTCCCTCCACCCTGGTAAGATGCACGCTTGCGGCCACGATGCCCACATGGCCATGGTCTTGGATTTGGCGGTGTGGTTGAACGAACAGAATGACCTGCCTCACAATGTCCTTCTCCTCTTCCAGCCAGCAGAAGAAACCACTGGAGGTGCCAAAGATCTGTGCCAGAGCGGTGTGCTGGAGGCCCATGGGGTCCGATGCGTCTTTGGTCTGCATCTATGGCCTGCACTTCCAGCGGGCGTGATCGCCTCCCGAAAGCGGGAGTTAATGAGCCGCTCCTGCGAGGTCTCCGTCACCATCACTGGTCGTTCCAGCCACATCGCCAAAGCCCAGGAGGGGCTGGATGCCTTGGCTGCCGGGGTGGAATTCTACCGCCGGGCAGTGGCTTTGGAGGCTTCCCTGTCCCCCAACCTCTACCGCCTGCTGAAATTTGGGCGGATGGAAAGCGGTACGGTCCGCAACGCCGTCAGCGGCAAAACCTTGCTCCTGGGCAGTCTGCGGGCCTTCCAGGACGAGGTTTTCTTTGGGCTGCAAGAGGGCCTGCGGACCATCGCCAAAGAGGTAGAAGCCGAAACCGGCTGTCAGGTGTCCGTTGACACCAACGACGGCTATCCCGCCGTCTGGAACCCGGATGATCTTTACGAGCAGGTTCGTGCCCAGGGGATCGCCTTTGAGGAGCTGGCAGAGCCGGTGATGATTTCCGAGGACTTCTCCTGGTACCAGCGCCACCTGCCCGCCCTATTTTTCTTTCTGGGATGCGGTCCTTCCCCCGCCCTTCACGCAGATGACTTTTCTTTTGATGAATCCATTCTGGCCGCCGGATCTGCCTTTTGGAAGGAACTCGCAGCAAAATTTTGATCCCTTCTGTGTTCCGCAAAAAAACATGGACCTCTGCCAAGATGACAGAGGTCCATGTTTTTTTATTCATTTATATTCCATTCTTCAACTTCAGCAACTCCCACCGGGAGGATACCGCGCACTTGCGATAGAGGTTTTGCAGATGCTTGAGCAGCGTGTTCCGGGAAATCGTGAGCTTTGCCAGGATCTCCTCGTTGTTCCGTCCCTGGAACACCAGGGATAACACCTCTGTTTCCCGACGGGTGAGGCCGTAGGCCGCCACAATTTCCTCCATGGTTCGAGCCGGGCCAGAGGATTGTGCCACTTGATGGCTCATGGTATAGTAGGCATAGTTGATGTGTCGGGCCAGGGCACGAAGATAGAAGGCCTCTTCATCGGTAAAGGTTCCGTCGGACCGGGTGCGATAGAACGTCATGAGGGCCATCACCTGATGGTCATAGGCCAGATTCACACTCAAGGTATCATAGATGTCATACTGCTGATACAGCTGGCAGAAAAGCGGGCTTTGCAGCCAGCCCTCCCCGTTGAGATCACTGCTCCGAATCACGATGGATTCCGGGGCGTGGCTGACCCATAGGCTTTCATCCAAATAGTCCTGGGCAATCCAGGCTTCCTCCAGCGGTGTAAAGGAATCGGGCAGGCAGAATGGGTCCCGATGGTGGATGGTTTGCGTCTCCGGGTCTATGTCCACCGTGATGAAACTGCCATAGGTATAGGGAATGATATGCTTGACCTGAGCCAGGATAGACCGCTTCAAATCATCCATATCCTTGCTGGTGTGGATGTGGTAAATGATCTCATTATAAAGCAGAAAATCGTTCTTTTCCATACCACACCTCCCAGCAACAGATGCTTTTCTTGATTGTACCCCGCTTCCTCCAGAAAAACAAGGGATTTCCGGCGGCTGCATACCAGAGAAAACTACCTGTATCCTTTTCTCATCCTGCGCCCGTCAGCGCTGCCTCCTCTGATAGGTATAGTAGGTGTAGGCAAATGCCCCCCACACATAAGGGCCTTCCTCCTCTGCCACCTCCCATGCCGGGTCCTGGTCCAGATTGGGAAAGAAGCGGTCTGCCCCAGGAAAGGTGGTATGGATCTTGGTCACATAGGCCGTGTCGCACTGAGCCAGCGTCTGCTGGTACACCGAGGCACCCCCAATCACAAACGTGTCCTCCGGCGCAGCGGCCAAGGCAGCGGATAACGTCCCATAGATCTCTCCCCCCTCCGGCGCAAAGGCCGGGTCCCGGGAGAGGATCAGGTTTCGCCGTTTCTTCAGCGGTCGTCCTCCTGGGAACGTCGCCAGCGTCTTGCGCCCCAACAGCACCGGGTGCCCGGTGGTCCGGCGCTGGAAGCGCTTCAGATCAGGCGGGATGTAACACAACTGGTCCCCCTCCCGTCCGATGGCCCAGGCAGAGTCTACGGCAACGATCAGATTCATGGCACGTCCCTCCTCAAATGGCCACGGGGATCTTCTCTGCCAGCGGGTGGCATTGGTATCCCTCCAGCCGAACGCTATCCGTTGTAAAGGAATAAAAATCCGTCACAGAAGGGTCCAGCCAAACCTTGGGCGCCGGGTAAGGCGTACGGGTAAGCAGCTCCTCCACGATGGGCACATGGCGGTCGTAAATATGGGCATCTGCGATGACATGGATTAGCTCCCCTGCTTCCAGCCCCGACACCTGCGCCAGCATATACACCAGGACTGCATACTGCATCACGTTCCACCCGTTGGCGGTGAGCATATCCTGGGACCGCTGATGGAGAATGGCGTTGAGGGTCTTTCCTGTGACGTTGAAGGTCATGGAATACGCACAGGGATACAGCGCCATTTCACTTAAATCGTGGTGATTGTACAAGTTGGTCAAGATCCGCCGGGAAGAGGGGTTGTGCTTTAAGTCGTACAGCACCCGGTCCACCTGGTCCATGTCCCCCTCGGGATAGTGGTGCTTCACCCCCAGCTGATACCCATACGCCTTACCGATGGATCCATCGGCATCTGCCCAGGCATCCCAGATGCCCGTGGACAGGTCCCGGACGTTGTTGGATTTCTTTTGCCAGATCCACAACAGTTCATCCACAGCACTCTTCCAATACATTCGCCGGATGGTCTGGATGGGAAACTCCTGGCGCAAATCATACCGATTGACCAGCCCAAAGCACTTTATCGTGTGGGCAGGGGTCCCATCCTCCCACCGGGGCCGAACGGGAAGGTCGGTATCCCAGGTCCCTCTGTCCAAAATCTCCCGGCAGTTTTGAAGAAACTGTTCATCTGCTTTGCTCATCCCTTCTCCTCCTCCTGGTACTGGCCGTACAGCATCTCGCTCCCGGCCGCGGTGATGGTAACGGGAAGGATGCGGTTGTGGAGATCTTCTCCCTGCACCCGCACCTCCATATATTGCGGCCCATAGCCCCGCCAAGCCCCCTCCTTCTCCTCCTCAAAGAGGACGGGGATGGTCTGACCCACCCATTGACGCAGCCAGTCCCGCTCCATGGTCTGCGCCACCGCGCTGGCCCGATGGGCACGCTTGGCCTTCTCCTCGTTTGAAATCTGATTCGGCATCGCCGCCGCTGGGGTCCCCTGCCGTCGGGAATAGGGGAAAATGTGCATCCGGGCAAAGCCGCAGCCTGGGAGGAAGGCAAGGGTCGTTTGAAACTCCTCCTCTGTCTCCCCTGGAAAGCCCACGATCAAATCCGTTGTGAGGGCAGGGCGGTCAAATGCAGCCCGCAGCAAAGCCGCAGCCTGGAGGTATTCCTGGGTGGTATACTTGCGCCCCATCCGCGCCAGAACGGTATCACAGCCACTTTGCAGGGAGAGGTGGAAGTGGGGACACAGATTGGGCAGGGCCGCCAACCGATGGCAAAATTCCTCCGTAACCGTTCGTGGCTCCAAAGATCCTAACCGCACCCGCAGGCCCGGTGCCGCCTGACATACCCTCTCAATGAGTGCCGCCAAGGAGGGTCTGCCTGGCAGATCCCGCCCATAGCCAGACAGCTCAATGCCTGTGAGGACCAGTTCCCGGTATCCTGCTCCTGCCAGTCGGGCCGCTTCCTCTGCTGCCTGGTCCAGAGGCAGGGACCGCACCGCCCCCCTTGCATAAGGAATAATACAATAGGTACAGAAATTGGTGCAGCCGTCCTCTGCCTTGAGCATGGCACGGGTCCGCCCCTCCAAGCCCCCGGCAGGAAGGACCTCAAATGTCTTGCGGCGGAAGGGATCGTCCAACACCACCTGCCGCTTTCGGTCCTGCGCCAGTTCTTCCAGCAGGGTCAAAAATCCCTGCCGGTCCCCGGTGCCGCCGATGAGGTCGGCTTCCAGGGCCGATGCCTGGGCTGGGGAGACCTGGGGGTAGCAGCCGCACAGGGCAATGATGGCCTCCGGTGCGCGACGGCGCACCTGTCGCAGGGCCTGACGGGATTTTTTGTCGCTGGTGGCGGTAACGGTACAGCTGTTAATGATGTAAGCCTCAGCCTGCGCCTCAAAAGGCACCAAGGTGTGCCCTCGGGCCAGCAGCAGTTCTTCCATGGCCTGACTCTCGTACTGGTTGACCTTGCACCCCAGGGTGTGGATGGCAAAGCGCATCGTCTTCCTCCTTTGGAAAAAACCTTTTCTTTTGCGAAAAAGTCTGTTATAATGTGTTATTCATGACCATATCTTAACACAAATCTTGGGACGGGTAAACTAAATTTTTCAGGGGGAATCGTGCCCCTTATCCCAATTTTGTCCCTGAAAAAAGAGGTTTTTGTGAGGGAGGACATCACCCCATGGCCCACGCCTTTTTTGCCTACATCGCCCGGATGCGCTACATTGGCCGCTGGGGGCTAATGCGAAACACGGTACAGGAAAACATTCAGGAACACTCCCACATGGTGGCCGTGCTGGCCCACGCCCTGGCGGTCATTCGCCGGGATCAGTTCGGCGGCACAATCGACCCCGGCCGGGTGGCTGCCGTAGCCCTGTACCACGATGCACCGGAGATCTTCACCGGTGATCTGCCCACCCCAGTCAAGTACGCAAATCCTGCCATCCAGAGCGCTTACAAAGCTGTGGAGCATGACGCTGCTCGGCAGCTCACTGCCATGCTCCCCCAAGCCCTCCGCCCTGCCTTCTCCGCCCTGCTGGAGGAAGCGGACCCAGAGGTGCTGGCCCTTGTAAAAGCTGCCGACAAACTCTCGGCCCACCTCAAGTGTCTGGAGGAACTGAAGGCAGGCAATCGGGAGTTCCAGTCCGCTGCCCAGCAGACCTTGGC
>JAHHRP010000104.1 GCA_020025735.1 Evtepia sp. | reverse complement strand
GCCCAGGGATATCACCACTAGGCGGAGGAAAGACTCTCCTGGCTGCTCATATAGCACGCCTGAAACTGACCAATAGTACATATCAGCCACGCTATGTTCCATCCCACAAAGAATGAATACGGATACCCCCAGAAAGAGCGCTAAGTATTTTCCTACTTGATGAGGATTGCTTACATAGCCATTGACCGCAATGAAAATGCAAATATTACATAAAATCCCCAAAACAAATAGGCTAAGATAGGTGGCTTCCATCTTCCCCGCTACTAGTGTTGTGGCAATGGTACCGATGCCTCCCTGCCCCGCCATGCTCGTCAGCCGCTCTAAACCAGCAATGAGCATGGTGCCGAGGAGGTTGCCCACCCAGAAGACCAATAGATCCAAGAGATAGGCTGGCAGCGGATTGTCAAAAAGATAACACGCCTTCCCGGTAAACAATGGATAGCCCCGGGTGCAAACGGTAAACAGCCCTATCGTAAACAGCAGCGCTCCTACCACATTTCCTCCGGGGAAGGCGTCCTTCAGTTTGAGGAAAACGGTACCTCCTAAGCCAATACAAAGGCCGGCTAGAATGGCATAGCAGAGCAAGCTTCCCACTCGTTTCATGTCATATCCTCTCTCCACCCTTTGCCAATCCTTTCTCTTTTTCGTGTCACTCCTCACCGCCAACGCGAATATGCTCCAGAATGACACCCAACAGTTCCTCCCGACCCAAACCCTTCTCAGCAGAGAAGGAGATCACTGGTGTCTGCTCGTCCAACTCCAGAGTATCCCGGATGCGGGCCACATTGGGTTCCCACTCACTTTTTTTGATCTTGTCATGCTTGTTCGCCACCACCACAAAGGGCTTGCCAGAATCCTTGAACCACTGGGCCATGACACAGTCATCATTGGTCGGTTTATGGCGTAGGTCCACAATGAGGATACCAAGGGTCAGCAGTTCCACATCGGCGAACCACTGCTCGATGAGTTTTCCCCACCTGGCCCGCTCCTGTTTGGAGACTTTCGCGTAACCGTAGCCCGGCAGATCCACAAGGTAAACTTTTTGATCAATGCGAAAATAATTGATGTGGGTAGTCTTTCCAGGTGCCGAACCCACACGCGCAAAGTTTTTCCGACCTAACAGACGATTGATGACCGAAGACTTACCCACATTGGACCTGCCAGCAAAAGCGATCTGGGGCAGTTTGTCCCGGGGACAGTCTGACATCTTAGCCGCAGAGAGAATAAACTCCGCATTTTGTGTATTCAGTTTCATGGTCATTTCCTCTCAGGCTCTTGGTGCAGAAGGCTGGACACTAGGGGTTGTCCCCTCCAAAGGCATATCACCTCCCTCAGCATCAGGCTTCGCCAAAGGAGGACGTTCTAAGGCATTGGCCAACACTTGGTCCACATGGGAAACCGGGATAAATTGAAGGGCATTGCGCACCGTCTGATCAATTTCCTTCAAGTCATCCTCATTATCCTTCGGAATGAACACCGTATGAATGCCATTTCGCAGGGCAGCCATAGACTTCTCCCGCAAGCCACCAATGGGCAATACCCTGCCCCGAAGGGTAACTTCTCCTGTCATCGCCACATCCCCCCGCACAGGGATACCCGTTAGTGCCGAAACCATCGCCGTGGTAATGGTAACACCAGCCGAAGGACCATCCTTTGGGACTGCCCCCTCAGGGAAGTGGATGTGAATATCCTTCTCCTTATAGAATCCGGGTTCCATCCCCAGCTGCGTTGCCCGACTACGAATATAGGTAAACGCCGCCCGGGCAGACTCTTTCATCACATTGCCCAGGTTACCCGTCAGCTCTACTTTCCCATTCCCTGGGATCACATTGACCTCTGCCTCCAGCAGAGTCCCTCCCACAGAGGTCCAAGCCAGACCGTTGACCAAGCCCACCTGATTTTCCAGTCCCTTTTTCTCTGGGTGGAATTTCCGAGGGCCAAGGAATTTTTCCACGTTGTCACCATTCACATGCGCCTGCTTGTACTCTTGGGAAACAATTCCCATCGCCACTTTCCGGCACAAAGCCCCCAGTTCCCGCTCCAATACACGCACTCCAGACTCCCTGGTATAAGAAACGATGATCTCCCGAATGGCATCGTCTGTCAAGCGCACCTGATTCTTTTTTAATCCATGCCGCTTAAGCTGCTTGGGCAACAGGTGCCGCTTTGCAATCTGCAGTTTCTCCTCATCGGTATAACTGGGCAGCTCTATGACCTCCATCCGGTCCAGCAATGGCTTTGGAATGGTGGATGTGGTATTGGCCGTGGTAATGAAGAGCACATCGGACAGGTCAAAGGGCAGCTCTATGAAGTGGTCCCGGAACGTGCTGTTCTGTTCTCCGTCCAGCACTTCCAGCAGGGCCGCAGCGGGGTCCCCCCGCAGATCACTCCCCATTTTATCGATCTCGTCCAACAGCAACAATGGGTTCTTCGTCCCTGCCTGTCGAATGGCATTGATGATCCGACCTGGCATAGCACCTACATAGGTCTTTCGATGCCCTCGGATATCTGCCTCATCATGGACACCACCCAAAGAAATTCGAGCCATCTGCCGGTTCAGCGCCCGGGCCATAGACATCCCAATTGAGGTTTTTCCCACACCAGGAGGTCCAACCAGGCAGATAATTTGTCCTTTCAAATCAGGTGCCAACTGCTTGACCGCCAAAAACTCTAAGATACGTTCCTTCACCTTTTCCAGGCCAAAATGGTCGGCATCCAAGATTTTCCGTGCTGCCTGGACATTCACCCGTTCTTTGGAACCCTTTGTCCACGGCAGTTCCAAGCATACATCCAGATAGTTTCGCAGTACCGAAGCCTCTGCCGAACCAAAGGATTGTTTTTCCAGGTGGATCACTTCTTTTATCAGCTTTGCTTCTACTTCCTCTGGCAGTTTGGCTGCTGCGATTTGTCGCCGATAGGCTGCAATCTCATTGTCGCCATCCTCTCCCAACTCCTCCTGGATCACCCGCACCTGCTCCCGTAGGAAAGCATCTTTCTGATTCTGCGTCATGTTCTCCTGAACACGGCGCTGAATGCTCTGCTCCATCTCTAGGATCTCTACCTCCCGGCGCAAAAGGCGATTGACCTTATTCAAACGCTGGACTGGACGCAACTCCTCTAAGACTGCCTGTTTATCTAAAACTCTCATGGAGACATTCTGTGCAATAAAGTCTGCAATATAGCCTGCATCCTCACTGGACATAATGTTCATGAGCATCTCCGCTGAAGCGTTCTTAGGAGAGAGATCACTGTACTGGTCAAACAGATCATAGGCCTGACGGATGGCTGCCTCGGCCCGGAGGGAATTCGTTTTCCCCTCATAAGACGCACTGCCCTCGGCCAGCTCCACACGGACCACCAAATAAGGCTCCAGCTTCACCATTTCCTTTAACCGTGCTCGGTATTGGCCTTCTACCATCACTCGGACGGTCTTTCCAGGCAGACGGAGGATCTGGCGGACCACTGCAACGGTCCCCATTCCAAAGAGATGTTCCTGGTCCGGCGCCTCCACCCGAATGTCTTTCTGGGCCACCAGAAAGATCGGATGATTCAGGGACATTGCTTCCTCCACAGCCTTCACGGAAGCCTCCCGTCCCACATCAAAGTGAACCATCATTTTGGGATACACCGTCAGACCTCGCAGCGCTACGGCAGGCATGGTAATGTTCTCTATGGTTTCGTTTTTCTCTTCCTCAGGCAAACCGAATCACTTCCTTTCAAAAAACTCCCAGCAGATCCCAAGGGCAACTGCGGGAAAGACAGAAAGGGCGGAGAAGTTTCTCCTCCGCCCTTACACTCGCTTACGCTTTAGATTCGTTGGCAATCAGGCTGTACCATCCTGATCCACCAGGCCACCGTTTTGGGCACGGAGGGCCGCAGCACCCAAGTGAGGGCGTGGAGGCCGATTGGGGTCCCGAATCAGTTCAGGGTCCGCGCCATCCTTGACACTCTCTGGGGTGATATGCACCTCCTCAATAGAGTTGTCAGAAGGGATATCATACATAATTGGTGACATCACTTCCTCCAGTACAGCGCGCAGTCCTCTTGCGCCAATCCCCCGCTCCGTGGACTTATCTGCCACGGCTTCTAAGGCCCCTGGCATAAAGACCAGCTTCACCATGTCATACTCCAGCAGCTTCTGGTACTGCTTAACCAGAGCATTTTTAGGCTCGGTAAGGATTTTCACTAAGTCCTCCCTGCTCAGAGGGGCTAAGGCTGTAATCACAGGCAGGCGGCCTATCAGTTCAGGGATGATCCCAAACTTAAGCAGATCATGAGGCTGAAGCTGCCCCAATACGTTACGCTTTTCCAACTCAGATTTACTCAGAATCTCAGCACCAAAGCCGATTCCCTTCTGGTTGACCCGCTTTTCGATGATCTTCTCCACGCCATCAAAGGCACCACCGCAAATAAAGAGGATATTTTTTGTATCCACCTGGATAAATTCCTGGTGGGGGTGTTTCCGGCCACCCTGAGGCGGGACGTTTGCCACGGTACCTTCTAGGATCTTCAGCAGTGCTTGCTGTACGCCTTCACCCGAGACATCCCGCGTAATTGAGGTATTTTCACTCTTGCGGGCAATTTTATCCATCTCATCAATGTAAATGATACCCCGTTCTGCCTGCTCAATATCATAGTCGGCTGCCTGGACCAGGCGCAACAGAATATTTTCTACATCATCCCCTACATAACCTGCTTCGGTAAGGGTCGTAGCATCGGCAATGGCAAAGGGAACATTCAGGATTTTTGCCAAGGTCTGGGCCAGCAGCGTTTTGCCGCTGCCAGTGGGACCCAGCAAAAGGATATTGCTCTTTTGCAGCTCCACATCATCTCCACCGCCGAAGTAGATGCGTTTATAATGATTATAAACTGCCACAGACAGTGCGATCTTCGCCTCATCCTGCCCAATAACATATTCATCCAAGTAAGCTTTGATCTCCTTGGGGCTGGGAATGATCTCCGGCATATCCGGGTTGAGCAGCTGGTCCTCTGGTGGAGTCATATTATCCAAAATATCCATACACAAGTGGACACACTCGTTACAGATGTAGGCGCCAGGTCCTGCGATGATCTTTGTCACCTGATCCTGGTGCTTACCACAGAAGGAGCAGCGTATGGCCCGTTTTTCATCATTTTTGGCCAAAACTCATTCACCTCTTTCTAACGCGGAAAAAGGGGGACCACGCCCCCCTTTTTTCTTTTCCTATCAGCGTTTATCAATCACTTTGTCAATGAGGCCGTATTCCATGGCCTCCTGGGCAGACATGAAATTGTCCCGCTCGCAGTCGGCGGTCACCACATCCAGGGGTTTTCCGGTGTTTTCCGAGAGGATATGGTTCATCCGCTTCTTGATCACTTCCAAACGTTTCAAATGAATCGCCATATCTGTAATCTGACCCTGGGTTCCAGCAGACGGTTGATGAATCATAATCTCTGCATTAGGCAGGGCCATACGCTTGCCTTTTGTCCCTGCTGCCAGAAGGAAGGCACCCATACTGGCAGCCATGCCAATGCAGATCGTAGAAACATCACACTTGATGTACTGCATGGTGTCATAGATTGCCATTCCTGCTGTGACAGAGCCACCAGGGCTGTTGATATAGAACTGAATATCCTGGTCAGGGTTCTGGGACTCCAAATACAACAACTGGGCAACCACAAGACTGGCTGTGGTATCGTTGACTTCCTCCGACAGGAAAATAATCCGGTCGTTAAGCAAGCGGGAGAAGATGTCATAGGACCGCTCTCCCCGGTTGGTTTGTTCGACTACATAGGGCACTAAACTCATAATTGCATGATCTCCTTTTCCATTCAGAGCACAGTATGCCCGCCTGACGGAAAATTATTCCTCACCCTTAGGCTCTTCAGCCTTCTTTTTGCGGGTTGTGGTCTTCTTGGGGGCTTCTTCGCCCTCCGCGGTGCTCTTCTTTGCTCTGGTTTTTTTGGGCTTCTCTTCCCCGTCTTCTGTTTTTGCCTTGGCACGGGTAGTGCGCTTCTTAGGCTTTTCCTCGACGGCCGTTGCCTCATCTTCTTTCAAGTCATCCTTCGTGACCTCAGTGACCTTGATCTCTCCGTTGTCTGCCTCAGCTGCAATCAGATGGGGCTTCGCAGCAGCTGCCACAGCAGCCATTGCACGGTCACGGGCCAGGTCTGCCTTCAGTGCCTTGCGGTCCAGTCCTTCAATCACCCGCTCATAGGGGACATTCAGATTGGCAGCTGCTTTCTTCACTTCCTCATCCACATCTGCGTCACTGACCTCGATTTCCTCCGCAGCGACAACGGCATCCAACGCCAGCTGCTGCTTAATTTGGG
>JAHHRP010000103.1 GCA_020025735.1 Evtepia sp. | reverse complement strand
GTTTTGTTACGGAGGAAGAAAGCAGCCATTCCGTTGGCATGGTCCCAATGCGCGTGCGAGAGGACACCAAATTCCACTTCTGTCAGCGACAGTCCCAGCGTGTCTGCGTTGCGGGCGAAAAGATCGCTGGCCCCGGTATCCAGCAAAATGACATGTTCTTGATATTCTAGGTAGAAAGATAATCCCCACTCGGCATCTAAGTCCCGAGCGGCGATGTTGTCTACAAGTACGGTTGCGCGCATGGGATCCGCTCCTTTGTTATTATCTGTGTATGGATTATTATAGAGTAAGCAGCAGCTGCTGGCAAGAAAATTTCCAGCATATTCTGCGGAAAGGCCAGCATAGAATGGGAGCAGGGAGGTGACTTCATGGATGGATTTGACAAGGTAATCCCTCAGTTTCTCCGAACCTTGTTGGCACACTTAGATCCAAAGACTAGGCAGGGAATAGAAGAGATCCGGCTGAGAGAAGGGTTTCCTTTGGCGGTCTGCCAAGCTGGGGAGGAATGGACCCATCCCCTTTGGCGGGAGAAACCTCTGTCAGAAGAGGACTTGCACCGTGTGTTGGAAACGGCAGGGGGTGGCTCAGTACATACTATTTTAGACCAGCTGCGAAGCGGTTATGTCACTGCTCCTGGTGGGGTTCGTATTGGGATCTGTGGGGAGGGCGCTGTCCGGGAAGGGAATTTGCTATCTTTTCGTCGGGTGACCTCTCTGGCGCTGCGGGTACCGCATCCTCTTCCGGGGGTGGCTGTCCCGCTGCTGTCTAAGCTTGCAAAGGGAGGAAGAGTGCCTAGTACACTCATTCTCTCTCCTCCAGGGATGGGAAAAACCACATTGCTGCGGGATCTTATCCGATGTCTCTCTCAGGGAGAGGGAGTATCCCCCCAACGGGTAGGTGTAGCTGATGAGCGGGGAGAGTTGGGTGCAGGGTCCCTGCGCCGACAGCTGGGTCCCCGTACTGATGTGTTGGAAAACTGCCCAAAGGCTGCCGCACTGCTCATGCTCCTGCGGGGGATGGCCCCTCAAGTGCTTGCAGCCGATGAAATCACGGCCCCAGAGGATTTACAGGCAATGAAGGAAGCGGCTGGCTGTGGGGTAACGCTGCTGGCCACGGCGCATGGGGGAAGCTGGGAGGAGCTGCGCTTGCGCCCCCTTTATCGGGACTTGCTGGAGGAAGGAATCTTCCAGAACTTTGTGCTGATTTCTTTGGTAGGGGGCAAACGGGTATATCAGGTCCGGGAGGGACAGGCATGACTTCCTTACTAGGCAAGGGGTTCCTCTTGATAGGTTTTTCTGCGCTTGGATTTCTTCGAGGAATTCGACTGAGTCAGCGGACTGCTTGCTTAGAAGAGTTTCGTCGAATTCTGGCTGCGTTGTCCAGAGAATTGACCTTTTCTCTCCGCTCCGTTTCGGACTTGATTGCAGCGGCGGCAGCGGGAAGCAAAGGACAAACGGCGGAATTTTTCAAAACCTGTCTCCACCTCTTTGAAGAGGGCGGCCGGGAGAGTTGGGCAGAAAGTTGGGCAGCTGCATTAGACGTGGTCCAACTTCCTCTGGAGCAGGCAGATTGTCTTCTGCTTCGCGAGGCCGGTGACGTGTTGGGCCGTTATGATGGAGACAGTCAGCGCCAGGCGTTTGCAGGACTGCTGTGTCGGTTGGAACAACAGCGGGAGGAAGCCTGTCAAAATGCCCGACGACTGTTTCGTGTCTATGTGGCCTTAGGAATGACAGCGGGGCTATTCTGTCTGATTTTGTTGTGAAGTTTTAGCATAGTCAGGCTGGAGGGGACATAGAGTGAAAACAACAGAAGACAAGGGGACGAGTCCTTCGTTCCGCAGAAAGGAAGTCGGGAATGGACGTAGATCTGGTGTTCAAAATCGCGGCAGTGGGCATTTTGGTCTCAGTGCTCAACCAGGTCCTCACCCGGTCTGGCCGGGAGGAGCAGGCAACCATGACTACTCTGGCGGGGCTGATCGTGGTGCTGATGATGGTGGTGCAGAAGATCAGCGATCTTTTTCAGCTGGTCAAGACCCTTTTCGGGTTGTGATGGGCCATGGATATGCTGGCTTTGGCTGTGGCGGGTGTGGTGGCGGCCTTGTTTGCGGTGGCAGTACGCCAGCGGACCCCGGAAATTGCTGTGCTTTTGGGGGCGGCAGCTTGTTTGTTTCTGCTCTGGCACACCTTGCCTTTGCTGGAGACCATCCGGGATGTGATGAAGGAGCTGGCTGGTCTGGCCAACATTTCTCCTACGGTCCTGCGTCCTATGCTTCAGACGGTGGGACTGGCTCTGGTGACCAAGCTATCCGCGGCCCTTTGCCGGGATGCAGGAGAAGGGGGCGTGGCCGCGTTTGTGGAGACCGCTGGTGCAGCGACAGGGGTTCTGGTGTCTTTGCCACTTTTAAAGATGGTTCTGCATTTGGTCATGGGGCTGTTGTGAGGCGAGCGATCTTCCTCCTCTTCCTCGCAGCGCTGCTGCTGATGCCAACGGCGCTGGCGCTGGATCAGGAGAAATTGTTTGAGGAACAAAGTCAATCCCTGGGGATCGAGGATCTGGAGGAGGCTGGACAGGCCTATACAGGGCAGGAGGACATTGGAAAGGAATTGGATGTAAATGCCTCTTTTCATCACATATCACAGATGGGAAAGAATGCCCTGGGGGATGTAGTAAAAGCCTCTGTGCGAAGCTGTGTCCTTTTGCTGGCGGTGACACTGATGTGTGGCCTGACAGAAGGCGTCAAAGCGGGTCTGGGGGAAGGTGGATTGTCAGTGACAACCTTGGCAGCGACATTATCCATCACTGCCATCGCCGTGGGGGATGTCCACTCACTTCTGGCGTTGGGCGAAGATGCCATATCTCACATGAAGATATTGGGGGATGTCCTGCTGCCCACAGTCTCCATGGCCACAGCAGCCAGTGGTACCCCTGCCATGGCGGTGGTCAAGCATGGGGCTACCATTCTCTTTTCGGACTTTCTGATCCGGCTGATCAGCTCTCTTCTCATTCCCTTATGTTATGCCTTTGTAGCAGCCAACGTAGCTTGGGCTGCGTTAGGGAACGATGGACTCAAGCGGCTGGGAGGATTGCTCAAATGGCTGATTACGATGATTCTTTCGGTGGTATTGCTGATTTTTGTAGGGTATCTGAACCTGTCGGGGGTGATTTCTGGTGGAGCAGATGCGGCCACGGTCAAGGCGGCCAAGTTTACCATCTCCAACTTGGTGCCAGTAGTAGGCGGAGTGATCTCAGACACAGCAGAGACGCTGTTGGCAGGGGCCTCTGTGCTGCGGAATGCAGCAGGGGTCTTTGGGATGCTGGCAGTGCTGGGGATTTGTGTGGTACCTTTTTTGAATCTAGGTGTGCATTATTTAATGTATCGCTGCACGGCGGCTCTGGCGGCCACGGTCTCTGGAGATGGGCGCATTACAGGGCTGATCGAAGCCCTTGGCACGGCCTTTGGAATCATTCTGGCTATGACAGCCTCCTGTGCTGTGTTGTTGGTGGTGGCGATGGTTTCCACAGTGTCAGCGGTGACAGGATAGGAGGTGCGGTATGGAAATCATTCGCGGCTGGATCCTCAGTGTGACCGTCTCTGCCATTGTCATCGCTGCTGCGGAGGCGCTGATGCCAGCTGGGGCAGTGAAGAAAGTGGGGAAGCTTACCGGAGGTCTGATCCTGATCTTAGGTGTGGTTCAGCCGTTGGTGACGCTGGACTATGAGGATCTGTATGACATGGTTATGGCACTGCCAGCAGGAGCCATTCATCAGGAAACTTTGGAAGAAAGGACCTACAATCCCATGAAAGAAATCATAGAGGAGGAACTAAGTGCATACATTGTGGACAAAGGCAGCCAGTTGGGGGCAGACTGTACCGCCCAGGTGGTCTGTGCCATGGAGGAGGGGAATGTCCCGGTTCCCATCCGAGTTACTGTTGTGGGGATGCTGACCCCAGAACAGAAAGTAGCGTTGTCCTGTTACATGAACCAGGAACTGGGACTCCCACGGGAAGCCCAGATTTACCGGAGTGAGGAAGCGTCATGAAGGGAAAAGAAATCCTGGACCATTTGGTCCATTGGAGCCGAGTGTCCTGGCAGCGATACCGCCTGGTGTGGTTGGTAATTCTGATGGGGATGGTTCTCCTGATCCTGCCAACGGGAGGAGAGAAGGAGGACCAGCCGAAGCAGGAAACGACTCAGTCTGCCTTTGACCTGGAAGAAACCGAAATTCGGTTGTCTCAGGCACTGTCCAAGATTCGGGGGGCGGGGGAGGTTACAGTGGTTCTTACTGTGGCCAACGGTCCCCGGCAGATCTTGGCCCAGGATATGGACCGAAAGGGGGAGGAGGGAGAAGAGAAGACGGAAACGGTGGTGCTCTCCCGAGGCAGCGGAAGTCAGGAGACCGTGACTGTCCAGGAGGTTTACCCCCGCTATCAGGGAGCCCTGCTGGTGTGTGCTGGGGGGGATGACCCCACTGTGCGCTTACAGCTTACACAAGCCGTGTCGGCCCTAACGGGCTTGGGCGCCGATAAAATTTCGATCAGTAAAGGAAAGTGAGGAACAACCTATGAAACTCTGGAAACGCAATGCCATCGCAGCAGCCATCGTCCTGTTTGTTTGTGGAGCCGTCTATCTCAACTGGAACTATTCCCAGGATACTGCTGCGGGGAAGACGCTGGGAGAAGCAGCACTGGTAGGCAGCCAAAATGATCCCCTGATGCAGGAGGGAACGGAGGAGAAGGAAGGAGAGAAAGACGCCAGCCAGGAAGGGGAGCAGAACAAAGCGCCTACGGAACCAGGTTCTTACTTTTCCACTGCTCGCCTTAATCGCCAGCAGGCCCGAGACAACGCACTGTCCCTGCTTCAGGAGGCGGCAAAAGATGAGAAGGCAGACCAGGGTGCAGTGGATGAGGCCAATGCGGCCATTCAGACCATGGCCGACTATACCATGACGGAGGCTCAGGTTGAAAATCTTATCACTGCCAAGGGTTATGCAGATTGTGTGGCCTTCTTAGGGGAAGACAGCATCAGTGTAGTAGTCTCTGCGATGGAAAATGGGATGACAGACACCGATGCCGCCCGCATTGGAGAGATTGTTACGGAGCAGACTGGCCTGTCAGCCGAACAGATTAAAATTATCGAAGCCGAATGAGAGAACAGCCCTTCCCTTACAGCAGATGACCTTGTAAGGGAGGGGCTTGTATTTTTTAGGAGGCATCAGGAGTTGACAAATTTCTTGTTAGATAAGACGATTTCTATGGTATACTGAAAAAAAGATCCCTTGCTGAGAAGTTACAGGAGGATACCACCCATGTCGCATACTTTTTCTTTGCCGACTCAAGTGATACAGGCTTTGACACGCCTTCAGGCGGCAGGTTTTGAGGCTTGGATTGTAGGGGGATGCGTCCGGGACCTGCTTTTGGGGAGGACGCCCGCAGATTATGATATCACTACGTCCGCTCGACCGGAGGAGACAAAGGAGGTATTTCAGGGAGAGATCGTTTTAGAGACTGGCATTCGCCATGGGACGGTAACGGTTTTGCTGGAAGGCGAGGCATTAGAGATTACTACCTATCGAATTGACGGAAGCTATTCGGATGGCCGCCATCCTGATGGGGTAATATTCTCTTCTAGCTTGAAAGAGGATGCTGCCCGACGGGATTTTACCATCAATGCCATGGCTTATGCACCGGATCGGGGGCTGCGGGACTACTTTGGCGGTCAGGAGGATCTGGAACGGGAGGTGATTCGGGCCGTAGGTGATCCAGCGCAACGGTTTCAGGAGGATGCGCTGCGGATTTTACGGGGACTCCGCTTTGCTGCGGTGCTGGGGTTTTTCTTAGAGAGGGAGACGGAGGCGGCTGCTCGACGCTATGCATCCCGCTTGCAGGAGGTGTCGGCAGAACGAGTATTTCAGGAACTGGGAAAGTTGTTGTGTGGCCCAGGGGCTGGACGGATCTTGCTGACCTATCCTGATATTTTAAGCCAGGTCATCCCAGAGCTGGGACCTATGGTGGGGTTTTCTCAGTGCAGTCGGCATCATTGCTATGATGTCTATACCCACACGGCTGTTGCTGTTGACCATGTTCCACCGAACTTGCCATTGCGGTTCGCCATGCTGCTGCATGACGTGGGAAAACCAGACACTTTTTCAAAGGGAGAAGATGGCCAAGGACATTTTTATGGGCACGCCCATCGCGGAGTGGAGCTGTCGGAAACGATTCTTACACGCTTGCATACCCCTCGAAAACTCCGAGAACAGGTATTGACTTTGGTGCGCTTTCACGATGCCCAGATAGAGGAAACGCCTCAACGAGTCCGGCGCTGGCTCAACAAGCTGGGGCCAGAGATGTTTTTTGATTTAATGGCGATCCAGCGCGGGGATGCAGCTGGTCAGATTCCATCATATTCCACAAGAGCGCAGCGGGCAGAGCGGCTGGAAGCTATGGCCCGGGAG
>JAHHRP010000102.1 GCA_020025735.1 Evtepia sp. | reverse complement strand
ATCTGGGGGGTGGCTTCTGTGCCGGAACGAAGTTGTTTCTCTTGTCCGCCTCCCCGAAGGAAGGGGATACCACGCAGGCCATGGCGGAGATACAAGGCGCCAGATCCTTTCATGGCTCCGATCTTGTGGCCGCTGATGGTCAGAAGATCTACACCTAAAGATTTGGGGGTGAAGGGGAGTTTTAAAAACCCCTGCACAGCATCGGTGTGCAGTAAGGCCCCAGACTTCTTTCGACGAAGAAGTTGGGCAGCCTCTGCCACAGGCTGGATGGCCCCTGTCTCATTGTTCACCAGCATGATAGACACCAGCACAGTCTCTGGACGCAAGGCGGCTTCCAAGTCAGCCAAAGAGATGTGCCCTTTGGCATCAGGCGTAAGATAGGTAACGTCATACCCCTGACTTTCCAAGGCCTTGCAAGGCTCTATTACCGCTGCATGCTCGATGGCGGTGGTGATGATGTGCTTTCCCTTGTGCCGTCCCAAGTGGGCAGCCATGGCGATGGCCCAGTTGTCGCCTTCTGTACCCCCAGAGGTAAAATAGACTTCCTCAGCCTTACAGCCCAATGCCTGGGCTACCTGGATTCGGTGCTCATCCAGAGCGGTGCTGGCCTGGGTACCAAGGCGATACAGGGCAGAGGGATTCCCAAAAGCCTCTGTCATGGCCTCCATGGCCGACTGAGCAGCCTCTGGCAGGACACGCGTGGTGGCGGCGTGATCGAAATAAATCATATCCATAGACGTCATATCCCCTCAACTTCCTCAAAATCGGTTTCCATTGTAAAGACTTGATGGGGAAAAGTCAAGGGAAGGGAAGATTCCCCTGGAGCAGAACAGGGCCCCACCTGCCGAAGCAAAGAGAAGGAAATGGCGAGGGGGCCGCCTTTCTGCGTTTGTGAAAAGGCCGTTGCAGTGTAGACCTCTGCAACGGCCTCTCTCTGCCTGAACAGCACAAACGGCGGGGGATGGATCAAGTGCCGCAGAAAAGGCAGGAAAGCATGGATTGATAGATTTCCCACAGCGTCAGGCGGGGGACTGCTTCCTGGGCGATCAGAGGAATGGTCTGCTTTTCCTTACCATCTACCAGGACGGTAAGGGAACCGATTTGCTGTCCTTGCGCCACAGGAGCTTGGAGGGTATCTGAGAGGGCAAGGGTGGTGGAGACTTTGGCGGCATCTGCTTTGGACAAAAGCATCTGACTGCTTTCGGACAGCACCGGCTGGACGCTGTCGGCGGTACCTAAAGTGACGGGAATAGGGGAGAGAGGTTCAGAAGGAGCTGCGGTAACCAGAGCATAGCCAGCAAAGCCGTAGTTGAGCAGCGCTTTGGCAGTTTCAAATCGGTCCGCAGAGGTGGGGGAGCCAAGGACCACAGCGATCAGCTCCATCCCTTCCTTTTCTGCCGTGGCAGAGACACAGAAGAGAGCACCATCTGTAGACCCCGTCTTTAGTCCTGTGGCACTGTCATAGAAGCGGATGAGTTTGTTGGTGTTGGCCAGCTGGAACGCTCCGTCCCGGAGGGTGTCCATCCAGATGGTGGTGTAGGTGCGGATGTCTGGGTACTTTGCGATTAGCTCCCGAGACATCAGGGCGATGTCGTAGGCCGAGGAGACGTGGCCATCGGCGGGCAGACCGGTGCAGTTGTGAAAGACGGTATCCTTCATGCCCAGATCCTTGGCTCTGGCGTTCATCTTCTCCACAAAAGAGGCCTCGCTGCCTGCCAGATACTCTGCCATGGCAACGCAGGCATCGTTGCCAGAGGCTACGGCAATGGCCTTGAGCATATCATGGACAGAGAATTCCTCTCCCTCCTTCATGTAGACCTGGGACCCGCCCATCCCCGCTGCGGTGGCAGAGACGGGTACCATAGTTTCTTTGGTGATACTCCCTTCCTCCAAGGCTTCCATAATGAGCAGCATGGTCATGACTTTGGTGACGCTGGCTGGTTCTAAAGCTTCGTGAGCATTCTCTTCATAGAGTAGTTCTCCGGTGCTTTTTTCCATCAGGGCAACGGCCTTAGCGTCCACCGCCGGCCCAACTGCTTGTGCAGGGAGCAAGCCCCCGCACAAGAGGAGAGTGAGCATGAGGGCACAGAGTTTCTTCATAACAGGACCTCCTGGTGATCTCAGTTGTCACCACTGTATGCCCTTGGAAAGAAAAGTATGCACCAGACATAAAAACTGTCCTGCCAGATCTCCGGCAGGACAGTGGTATGGAGGCGTTGTCAGGTCTCTGCAAGTTTCTGCAAGGATGCCGCCCAATCGGCATAGCGAGTCACTTTTTCCTGGCAGTCGGCTTCGCTGGACCCAGTGGCCAGAATGTACACCTTGATCTTGGGTTCTGTACCTGAGGGTCGGACCACAATGGTGGTGCCATCGGAGAGGGGATAGCTAAGTACGTTGGAACCAGAAAGCTCCATGGAAGAGACAACGCCTGTGGTCACTTTTCGCTCGGTGCCATCCTGATAGTCCCGCTGAAGGACCACTGGCGTGCCAGAAATCTGGGTGGGAGGAGTCTGGCGGAGCGCAGCCATGATGGCTTTCATCTGAGTCATACCTTCCAGACCAGGCATCACCAGATTCAGCGTTTTTTCCCCATAATAACCGTACTTCTTATAAAGATTCTGAAGCGCGTCCAGTAAAGTCAGACCCTGAGCAGCATACCAGACCGTCATTTCTGTCAGCAGCAAAGCGGCAGTCACGGCATCCTTGTCCCGGACATAGTCACCGATCATGTAGCCGATGGACTCTTCATAAGAGAAAATGACCTCTCCCTGTCCAGCAGCCTCCAGCTGATTCTTCTTCTCTGCCATGAATTTAAAGCCCGTAAAGGTATCATAACAAGCGACACCATTGGCCTGGGCGACGGCCCGGGCCATGTTGGTGGTGACCAGAGATTTCAGCGCCACAGGATGTTTCGGCAGTGTGCCTGCCCGTTTCTTAGCAGCAATGAGATAGTCCAGCAACAGCACCCCTGTCTGGTTTCCAGAGAGTTGAACATATTGTCCGTCCTTGTCCTTGACTTGGATGGCAACCCGATCGGCATCTGGATCGGAGCCCAGGATGAATTGGGCATCTACCTCACGAGCCAGTTTCTGTGCCAGAGCGAAGCTCTCTGGGTTTTCTGGATTGGGGGAGGATACTGTGGGGAATGCGCCGTCAATGGCCATCTGTTCAGGCACACAGTACAGATGCTGCACCCCAAGCTGCATGAGTACATAGGGAATCTGGCGGTAGCCGGTGCCGTGGAATGGAGTGTAAACCATGGTGAAGGTGTCAGCTACCTTGGCGGCAGACGTCTTGTCGTTTATTTGGTCCAGCACCTTGGCCAGGAATTTGTCATCGGTCTCCTTGCCCATGAGGGTGATTTTGCCCTCTGCAACAGCGGTTTCATAAGGCATGGTTTTTACGTCGTTGAACACGTCCAAAACTTCCATCTGTTGGGCAATGGCGGCTGCATGCTGGGGGGGAAGCTGCGCGCCATCGGACCAGTAGACCTTATAGCCGTTGTACTCTGGGGGGTTATGGCTGGCAGTGACGTTCAAACCAGCGATGCAGCCGTATTCTCGCACAGCGAAGGAAAGTTCTGGGGTAGGACGCATGGACTCAAACAGCCGCACAGGAATCCCATTGGCGGCCATAACGCCAGCTGCTGCCTGGGCAAATTCCTGGGAATGGAGGCGGCAGTCATAGCAGATGGCCACCCCTTTGGCTGCTTGCTGAGGACCTTCTGCAAGGATCACCTGGGCAAAAGCCTGGGTTGCGTGACGAATTACATGGACATTCATACGACGCAGCCCTACACCCATAATGCCTCGCAGTCCGGCTGTGCCGAATTCGAGCATGCCGAAGAAGCGGTCTTCAAGTTCCTCAGGGGTTTGTGTAAGAGACATAAGCTGAGCCTTCTCTTCGAGAGAGAGTGCATCGGAGTGCAGCCAGTGATGGTACTGCTGCTGATAGGTCATAAAAAAGCTCCTTTCTTTCCGGGCAGGGATGGTGCTGGGTTCCCTGGTGGTCATTTGTGGTAGCGTGTACCGGCGGTGATCTGAAAGGCGCGGTAAATCTGCTCCAGGACCATTACCCGGGCCAGATGATGGGGAAACGTCATGGGGGACATGGACAGGCACAAGTGAGCCTTGGCTTTCACTGAGGGGTGCAGCCCAAAAGAGCCGCCGATGAGAAACGTGATGTGAGAGACACCTTCTACCATCCATGTGTTGAAACGCTGGGCAAGCTGAGGGCTGGAGAGCAGACTTCCTTCCACACACAGGGCCACCAGTTTGCCTGCTTTGGGGAGTTTGGCCAGGATTGCGCTGGCTTCCTTGGCCAGGGCGCCGTCGATCTGGGTAGGAGAGGGGGACTCTGGCAGACGCTCCTCAGACAGTTCCGTGATCGTGAGTTTACAAGATCCGCTCAGCCGCTTGCTGTACTCGTCACAGGCGGCAGCGAAGTGTT
This sequence comes from Evtepia sp., assembly GCA_020025735.1. Taxonomy (GTDB): domain Bacteria; phylum Bacillota; class Clostridia; order Oscillospirales; family Oscillospiraceae; genus Evtepia. Next base: position 2,339 of record JAHHRP010000102.1, on the reverse strand, counting down.
TTTCTTTTAGCTTGCCCACGCAGAGCACTTGGATGCTGACCATGAGGAACCCTCCAAATAAGGAAAAGTGGACGGCAGGCAGACCCGCCGTCCACAGACGAAATGTCGGTTGCCATCCCACGCCTGCCAGACGGGGAAGGGGAACGCCAGGGTAGAAGAGAAGGATTTATCCGACAACGCTGCTGCTGCGCCAATCCTCCTCAGGAATGGGTTCTTCGTGAATATTTGCCCCAAGCTTAGCCAGCTTTTCCACGATGCCCTCATAGCCCCGCTCGATGTGATGGATTTGGTCGATCTCTGTGATGCCGTTGGCGGCCAGACCAGCCACGATCATGGCAGCCCCAGCACGCAAATCACAGGCGCACACAGGCGCACCTGTGAGGGCACGAACGCCTTCAATGACGGCAATCTTCCCGTTGACTTGAATGTTGGCGCCCATTCGTCGGAATTCGTCGGCATAGCGGTAGCGATTGTCCCAAACCCCTTCGTTGAGGATGCTGGTTCCCTCAGCAAGACACAGTACAGCAGCAATCTGCGGCTGCATATCGGTGGGGAAGCCGGGGTAGGGCATGGTCTTGACGTTGGTGCTGGTGAGCTTTCCGCTGCGACGGATAAGGAGACTGTCGCCATCCTCCTCAATTTCAACGCCCATCTCTACCAGTTTGGCTGTGATGCAGTCAAGATGTTTGGGGATGACGTTGTTGATGCGAACCTCCCCGCCAGCAGCAGCAACGGCAGTCATGTAAGTGCCCGCCTCGATCTGATCGGGAATGATGGAATAGGAGCCGCCACGGAGTTTCTCGACTCCGCGGACTTTGATGACATCCGTTCCTGCGCCCATGATGTCAGCGCCCATCGAGTTGAGGAAGTTGGCCAGGTCTACGATATGGGGTTCTTTGGCTGCATTTTCAATGATGGTCAGGCCATCTGCCAGGGCAGCGGCCAGAAGAATATTCATCGTAGCGCCGACGGATACAACGTCCAGGTAGACCTGGGCACCGTGGAGACGACCGGTGGGGGAGGCGGCATAAATGAAACCGTTCTCCACTTGGATTTCTGCGCCCATGGCAGAAAAGCCTTTCAGATGCTGATCAATGGGACGTACCCCCAGGTCACAGCCGCCGGGAGGGGGGACTTCGGCACGACCAAACCGACCCAGCAGCGCACCAATCAGATAGTAAGAGGCGCGAATCTGGCGGGCCAGCTCGTAAGGGACATTTTGTTTATAAACATGGGAACAATCCAGCTCTACTGTGGTTGGGTTAATCATGCGAACGCTGGCACCCAGGTCCCGGAGGATTCCTAGGATCATGGTTACGTCGCTGATATCGGGAACATTTTCGATCCGGCAGACTCCGTCTACCAGAAGGGCTGCGGGAAGAATGGCCACAGCAGCATTCTTCGCGCCGCTGATCTCAACCTCTCCATGGAGGGGGATTCCACCGCTGATCACATATTTTGTCAAAACGGCACCTTCTTTATATTGGTTCTAAATGGAAATGGTAAGCACATTAGCAGAACAGGAACGGGAAACATTTGTGTCCTGTATCTATCCTATCCAGATTTTCAAAACAAATGTACCTGGATGGAGTGGTGGGGGTGGTTTAAGAGGAGGAATTAGGGAAAGCACAAGAAATCCAAGGACAGACAGCAATCCTTCCTCTAGGCGCTGGGGCAGGGAAAAGGGATGCAAAAGACCTGCCGCATGGGCAGACCACCACCCATAATTGATTCCATTATATCATCAAAGCGGTGAAAATAAAAGAAGAAATTTAACAAATTGTGTTGTTTCGGTAAAAAATTTCTTTCTAGGCGAGAAAAACAAGGCGCTCTTGGTTGTTCTGTCCCTCATTTTTTGTCGAAAGAAAGAGGCAGCGCGCACCTTCAGCTCAAGAAGGCATCGTGACAGGGAATTTCTTCTCCGCTGGGCAGATGGGGACGCACCAGAAATAAAACACCTTCTCGGGAGGGAAAGGAACAAATCTCAAGGACTTCTGGAATTGGTTGCCCAGCCTGGATCATGGCCTGGCGGATGAGGAGAAGAGCGGTCTGCTGGGTGAGATGGTGGACTGGGGGAAGCTCCTCCCGGGAAAAATAGAGCGCCAAACCGGCGCCCATGGGAGAAAGAATCATGGGATACCTCCTGGGAAACGGCCCCGTTTGCTGCCCGCAGGCATAGGGAAAGGAGCCAGTTTGGTTTGGGTTCTTCCGCGCCGGAGCGCAGAAAAGCAGAAGGGACACAGGCCCCTTCTCGGACATTATACCAGGGGGGTGGATGGGGGGCAAATGCAATGCTTACCAGGGAAAAAAGTTGGCAGGCGGGTGGAAATATGCTATAA
>JAHHRP010000101.1 GCA_020025735.1 Evtepia sp. | reverse complement strand
TCCTCCGCAAACAGCTTGACCGCATCATCCCTCAGTTTTGGGAGGAGGATCTGGCGGGAAAGCCATAAGCTTGGTTTCTCCCGGCTGACGAGTCGGTGGAAATATAGTTCCGTGCTCAATGTCACCTTCGCTGTGGCCACAACAAAAGTGACAGATAGCACTCCTCAACTGTACTGAGGAATGGAATCCGAAGGTACAACGATCTGCAAATCCCCAAAATAAAATGACAAGGAGAAGTCAACATGAGAATTCAACATAACATCCCTGCGATGAATGCCTATCGCAATCTGTCTAACAACCAGAGTTCTCTGTCTAAGAACCTGGAAAAGCTGTCCTCTGGCTACAAGATCAACCGCGCCGGCGACGACGCCGCAGGTCTGGCCATTTCCGAGAAGATGCGCGCACAGATCACCGGTCTGGACGCTGCGCAGAAGAACGTCAAGGACGGCATCTCTCTGGTCCAAACCGCTGAGGGCGCCATGCAGGAGATCCACGACATGCTGGGCCGCATGAAGTATCTGGCTACCCAGTCTGCCAACGGTATCTTTGACAACGAGGTTGACCGTAAAAACCTGCAGAAGGAAGTCAACTCCCTGAAGTCTGAGATCGACCGTATCGCTGACTCTGCCAATTTCAACGGCCAGAAGCTGTTGGACGGCACCCTGGCCGCAAAGGATGTCGCAGCTTCCGCTGCGAAGCCCACCGAGCTGCAGGATAAAAACGTGGTTGTGACTGGCGGCGATCCTCTGGCATATCATCCCGCCGTGGGCAAACACTATACCCTTGATGTCAGTACAACTGACTTTTCTACTACTAATTTCGATGCCTTCAAGTTCACCTACACCAACGACAAGGGTGAGGAGAAGGAGCTGATCCTGGGCGAGACTTCTGTGGGCCAGATCTCTGGTGGTACCCCAAGTGACATGGCAAAGTCCTTTGTTGATGCGATCAAGAATGAGAGCCTCATGTTGGGTGTTGCCGATGTTGATGGCAAGACTAACCTGGCCGAGTTCAAGAAGTTGTTTGACATCTCGGCTGATAGTAAGGGTAAGGTGACTATCATTGCCAAGGACCCCAATTCCGGTGCCCAGCTGACCAAGTTTGAACATTCAGGGGATACGAAAGCTGAGACTGCTTTAGCGGGGACTTCTGCAACGATTATGGGCAATACCGTGAAGGCTGAGGACGAGTATGCAACGGTGAATCTGGCGGCTTCTACTGCCTCCATTACCCTGAATGGCAAGAAGTATGAGATCACTGGTGCGGCTGATACCAAAGCCGCTGCTCAGGCCCTGGTGGATCAGCTGCGGCAGGACGGCTTCGAGGTGGAAATCGACAAGTCTGTTACTAATGGTCAGCAGCTCAAGTTTACCAACATGGACCAGCTCCGTGAGGCCCAGAAGGGTGTGGAGATTCTCAACCCCACCAACGACAAGTTCGATGTCAACGCAAAGCCCGCCACTAAGGGTTCCATTGAGTTTCAGTTCACTGCAGGTGCCACTAGCGACACCTTTACACTGACCTATGTCAACGCGGAAGGCAAGACCGTCACCAAGGACATCGCCTTTAATGGAAATGCAGACTCTACTTCTGCGGCTAATGCTCTGCGTGAGGCTCTGAAGAAGGACGAGGAGCTGAACAAGCTGTTTGATTTTGGCGGCACAGGTAATTCCGTGACCATCACCAGCAAGGACAAGAGCACCGGCGCTGCCCATGCGGTTGGTGTGGCTGCCGCCAAGACTGGAATGAGTGATATCAAGACCACGGCTCCCACCGACAAGGGCAAGGAGCTGGTGATCGAGTCCACTGCCAAGAGCAAGAATATCCTGGCTGGCGACCAGATCACCATTGATGGCAAGACCTATCAGTTCGTTCTGGATAAGGACGATGCTGTGGCAGACGGTGTGGTTAAGGTCGAGATCGGCAAGGACAATGATGAGAACTTCAAGAACTTGCACAAGGCCCTGAGCGCCAACGGCGTGGAAGCCAGCCTCGTAAAGGACACTGGCACTGGTAAGGTGATCGGTCTGCGCTTTGATGACTTCGCCACCGACGTGAAGGAAGAGACCGTCAAGGAAGGTGGCCTGAACCTCCAGATCGGCGACACCTCTGATAAGTACAACCAGATGAACGTCTCTGTCAACGATATGCACGCCAAGGCGCTGGGTATCGGGGATCTGGACATCTCCAACCAGGAGGGTGCCAACGCTGCTATTGATAAGATCATGAACGCCATCAACTTTGTCTCCTCCACCCGTGGTGATCTGGGCGCGATCCAGAACCGTCTGGAGCACACCCATAACAACCTGGGCGTCATGAGGGAGAATATCCAGGACGCTGAGTCCGCCATCCGTGACACCGATGTGGCTGACGAGATGATGCGCTACACCAAGAACAACATCTTGGTCCAGTCCGCTCAGGCTATGTTGGCTCAGGCGAACCAGCTGCCTCAGGGCGTTCTGCAGCTGCTGCAGTAAGCTCCGTGGCGTTAGGAAATCAATAACACTTTTTTGGGGGGGCGGGTTTTGCCCGCCCCCCTCTTTTCGTGTTCTGTGCAAAGGAGTTGTGTGTTTTTTGCAGAGCACACGAAGATGATCGGAGGAGGTTTTTATGACAGCATTGGAGATCGCTCGTCGATTTGTTGAACTGGGTGAAGCAGAGCAGGCACAGGATGCCTGGGCTGTGGCGCTGGATCAGGATACATTGACCCCAGCAGAGCGATTAGAGGGAGCTGGATACATTTTCTTTTCGCAGGGAGATCATCGCATTGCACTGACGCAATTTGTCAAGCTATATAATGCAGGGAACTTTCGGGAGGAAATCTGGACCATCCTATATGAGGGCTTCTATCTTCCAAATCTGGAGGAGCAGAAAAAACGCTATAAAATCAACTGTGGGCGCCTAAAGAAATACCCGTATCTTTTTCAAAAGGGATTTCTGGAGTTCGAGGAGCATCCGATTCTCTTTTTCCCCTTTGATGAAAAGGGATATATACCCTATTACCCAGATCGACAGTGCTTTGGGTCTTATATAGATCCCAATGACCCGGTCATTGATCGCTATTTTTTCAAAGATCTCTCTAAGCCAATTTTGGCGGAAGATGTATACAGCCAGTATCAGCTGGAGTATCTCAATGACAATGTGCGGAAAAGTGAGTGGGTGGCAAAGGAAAACCACATCTACCTGCACTATACAGACTTTTCCTGCTTCTGCGCCTGGCTAAAGATATTGGATCTGTGGCAGCTTCTGAAACAGGAAAAGCTGGTTTTTCTCTTTGGCGAGGAACTGAGCTGCTACCCCATCGACTTTAAGGAGAAATTTGGCATTGACTACAGTACATACTCTGTGAAACCTGTGGGAATCCGGGAGGTACAGCGGTTAATTTGGCATTCCCAGCTTTCCAGCCACAATGGCGGAGATTTTTTCAACGAAGTCCTGTATGAGCATCCAAATCTCATTACTGCACAGTCTGTCATCCTGACCACAATTGAGGATGTGATGGAACAGGTAAAACAAGACCTCCGTGAGCCAAAGAAATCGAATCGGATGCTGCGGAAGCTGCGCCAACTGAAGAATCTTACGGATAAGGATATTTTTGTAGCGTTGTTTTTGTATTTCTGGGAATCTGTTCATGTGCCGGACTCCGCCTCTCGCATCGCACCTGCGCTCCTGTTCCAGCCCCATTTTCAGAATATCAAATATCTGCTTTATACCTATCCTGATCTGCGGGATGCAACGGTGCTGTCTTCCAAGGAAGCGGATCGGATACATCATTCTCCTGTGTTTCAAGGCTTTCGCTATATCAAGACCTTTGTCCCCATGCGCCGGCCTACCACCAGCTATGCGGCCACTGTGCGCTTTGTGGTGGAGAAGCCGCATCTTACGGAAGAAGAAAAAAATACCCCCAAGCAGAGGAAATCCGTCAGCGATAATCAGCTCCTGCTGCGCCTAACCAATCGCAGTTTTATGATTGACCGCTGGGACCGGCTCTATCGGGACAGTCGATTGATCCGTTTTGAAGATGGAAAGCTGAATCCCAGGGCGACATTTACCGCGCTGGCTGAGTTCCTAGATATTCCCTATGCGGAGAGCATGACCTATTGCAATAACTCCAGCGGACTGAACCCGGCAACGCTGAAGGGAAATATGCAGGGCTTTGATCTCAGTGCGGTCTATCGCACCTATGATGAGTTTGCAGATGAGGCCGAGCGCAGCTTTTTGGAATATTTTATGCGTGATGTCTATGAAACCTATGGCTACGACTTCCATTATTACAATGGTGAATCGGTGGATGAGCGCTGGGTGGATGATAAAACCAAAGAATTCCACAAACTCTTTTATTTCGTGGAGAGGCAAATGCGAGAAGCGATCCGATACATAGCCCAAGAGGAAGCGCAAAAGTTGGAGGATCTGAAAACGAAAACATTGGATCTGGACCAGGTGGAGCAGGAGAACGAGAGAAATATCCAGAATGCCATTCAAGACATGCGTGTGCGAGACTTGGAACTGGGCAAACTTTTGCTTCGTGGTCTTCGTTTTGTGAATCAGGATGGACAGCCCCTGCAAATGATGAAGCTCCTTGAGCTTGATCCCGCCCTTTTGGAGCAGCCCCTCTATCACTAAGGAGATGCTATATGGAAAGAACAGGTAATGTGTACTGGATCACTGGCTTGTCCGGCGCAGGAAAAACCACCATTGGGCGGCTTTGGTATCAGTCCCTGTGCAAAGACAAGAAAAATGTGGTCTTTCTGGATGGGGATGCGCTGCGCCCTATCATTTCTGCGGACTTGGGCTACACGGAGGCTGACCGCCGTAAAAGCGGGATGCGAAATATTCAGCTGTGCAAACTCCTGTCCGATCAAGGGCTGGATGTAGTGTGCTGCACCATTTCCATGTTTGACGAAGTGCGGGATTGGGGGAGAACCAATATCCCTGGGTATCGAGAGATCTATGTAAAAGCTGGCATGAAAACCCTGAAACAGCGAAATCAAAAAGGGCTATACACCACAGAACATGATGTAGCTGGACTTCACGTTCAAGTGGAAGAGCCAAAGCAACCGGATCTCATTTTACGAAACGATGGAGAGCGAACACCAGAGGAACAGGCAGCGCTAATTGCGCATTGTATCAATCATTAAAGGAGTCGTATATGAAAACTGAATGGGATTACACAAATCTGGCAGAGGCTTATCTGCACCGTCCGGCTTATGCCTCCACCGCCATTGCCGATATGCTGAACATCGCCGGAGTCAAGCCTGGTGACAGCGTTTGTGATGTGGGTGCAGGTGCAGCCCACTTGACTTTGGAACTGGCCAAGTACGGCTTGAAGGTCTGTGCAGTGGAGCCTAACGACGCCATGCGTGCCAATGGCATCAAGCGGACGCTGATGTTCGCTGATGTCAAGTGGTTTGAAGGCGTGGGCGAATACACCGGCATGGAGCATGACGCCTTTGATCTGGTGACCTTCGGCTCCTCGTTTAATGTCTGTGACCGCCAGCAGGCTTTGGAAGAGACCAACCGGATTTTGAAACGCGGCGGATGGTTTGTGTGCATGTGGAATCACCGGGATTTGGAGGACCCCCTGCAAAAGCAGATCGAAAAGGTCATCAAGCAAAACATTGACCACTATGACTATGGAACACGGCGTGAAGATCAGACGGATGTGATCAATCAGTCTGGACTCTTTGGCGAAGTGCAGTTTGTCTCCGGGCGTGTAGAGCATCATCTGGACGCTGAGGACTTCATCGAGGGCTGGAAGTCCCATGGAACAGTCTATCATCAGTCCCCGGAGGTGTTCAGCAAGATCGTGTCCGAGATTCGGGAAGTGGTGGAGGGTCTCCATCAGAAGACCATTATGGTGCCGTATACTACACGGATGTGGATGGCACAGACAAAGAAGTGAGAAGCGGATACAGCGATCAATCAGAGACAAGAAAAGGAAACAGTAGATGAAACTTGGCGATTTTACGAATTTGGCGAAGGACTATGTGAACCGCACCGGCTATTCCGAGCGGGTGCTCACTGTCCTGCGAGACTACATTTCAGGACAGCAGGGTGGGATTTGTGCCGTGGCCGATGTGGGCGCGGGCACTGGCAAGCTGACGGAGAACCTGGAGGCCATCGGCCTTCACGGCTATGCGGTAGAACCTAACGATGCCATGCGTGCCGAGGGGGTCAAGCTCTTCGCGGGACGGGATACCTTTGTCTGGTCCGAGGGTACGGCGGAGGTGACCGGCCTGCCCGACAACTCCGTGGACTGGCTGCTGATGGGCTCTTCCTTCCATTGGGCCGATGCACCGACAGCATTGGAAGAATTCCATCGTGTCCTCCGTCCCGGTGGATTTTTCACGGCGATCTGGAATCCCAGAAACCTGGAAAGCAGTGAATTCCACATGGACATTGAGCGTGAGATTCAGGAGATCGTTCCTGAGCTGAAGCGCATTTCCTCCGGTTCTCGCAAGAATATGAACGGTACGGAACAGAAACTACTGTCCACACCGTATTTTAGCGACCTTTTCCTGATGGAGGCCCCCCATGAAGTACCTATGAGCCATGAGCGGTATCTGGGCGCATGGCGATCCGTCAACGATATCCAGGCCCAGGCGGGAGAGGAGCGTTTTCAGAAGATCCTGGATATGATCTATGAAAAAACAAAGGGAATGGACGAAATCGTGGTGCCCTATTTCTCCCGGGCGTTTACCGTCCGTTCCTCAAAGAAGTGATGTGATATGTTGAAATTCACCACCAAAGCTGATACCCTGCGGGCTTTGGAACCCCTGCTCACTTCCGCAAAGGTGCTGCCGCAGGTCTCTCTGACTGCCGGTGAGGTGTGGCAGCGCCCGGACCAGGTCATGGC
>JAHHRP010000100.1 GCA_020025735.1 Evtepia sp. | reverse complement strand
CATGATAAGGTCACCAACCCAGGAGGCTGCTGTGCCGATGGGAGGTGCGATGAGATAAGCGGCACCAATCCCTACCAAGACAGTTACGATAGGAGTTACCAGAATATCTACTTTTGTTTCCTTGGAGACGGCCTTACCGCACTCAGCGGCGATGATGGCGATGACCAACACGGCCAGGGGTCCACCAGCACCTCCCAAGATGTTGGTAGCATACCCCACTGGCACGAGGGAAAAGAGGACCATAGGCGGGGCTTGGAGGGCTGAACCGATCGCTACGGCCATAGCAGGACCCACCATGGCAGAGGCCAGTCCACCGATGGTGTAGGCAGTAGCAGTCTCGCCGGTGCCTATGGTGACTACGGTGGCTGAGAGGAAGCCGATGTGGAACTGGGTACCAAGCGTGTTCAGGATGGTTCCAACCAGCAGGGTGCAAAACAACCCTTGGGCCATAGCGCCCAGGGCATCTACCCCGTAGCGTTTTGCGGAAAAGACAATGTTTTTCCGCCGGAGGAAACTGCGAAATTTTTCCATAGACACTCCTTTTCTCAAACTGTTAAAACAATAGCTTTTGCATCTGTCTTGACAGGTGCAAAAGCTATTGTAAGCGTTGAGGCGTACTTTGTCAAGCCCCATCGAAAAGATTCCTTACCCGTTCCCTTGGGTATAGAGAATCCCCAAGGCTTCCAGGGCTGCCTGGACGCGGCGGTAAGCATCCTCATCAGGACAACGAAGATTGTGGATGTGGACTCCATCAGTGAGCGAGGAGAGGGGAGCGGCATCTTTGGCCTTTTCCACAAACTGGGATACGTCATACCGGGAAGATAAACTCAGCTGGCCTGTCATCTGTCCATAAAGTGAGTGGTCTACCACAACGTCAATGACAGTGCAGCCATTGTCTACTATGGCCAGCAACTCCTGTTCCATCTCTTGGGCAGAATGAACACAGGCGACTGTTCGCAGAAGACCAGCAGACTCCCCCAGTTTATACCCACGGGGTGTAGCTACGATGTCCATGCCGGAGGCTCGAAGCAAGGCGATGTCTCCCACGATAATCTGACGGCTGACTGAAAAGCGCCCAGCAAGCGCGGTGGCACTGATGGGTTCCTCCGTGGTCAGCGTTCTGGCTATGATCTTTCTTCGCTCCTCTGCCTTCATCCGCGCTGCACTCCCTTCTTTACCGCAAGTTTTGATTACCTGTTGTGCATGAGTAGATCATACTTAATGTCCCAGAGTTTCTGGGACAGATCCACATAGTAATTATGAGGATTGTCAAAACGCTTAACCTCATCCCAAAGGGTGTCCATCTGCTGTGCACAGTAGGTTTGGATCTCTTCTAACGTAGGTATCTCATAAACCAACTTACCCCCTAGGAAGATGGGCTGCTGAAGTTCCCGAATGGTGAAGTTATGAATGGTTTTCTTCTTCCAGGTGGCATCTGGATCAAAGATTGTCAAGCTGCCGTCGGGTTTACGGTTGCTGTCCACGTCTTCGTCGTAGGTACACATCCAGTCCCCGATTGCTTTGCCTGAATCGCCGCCATAAAGCCGGAACAGACGTTTATAATGCGGTGTAGTGATTTTAGAGACATTCTCACTGAGTTTGATTTTGGGAATGACATTTCCTTGACGATCTTCGTAGGCAACCAGCTTATATACACCGCCAAAGACAGGTTCGCTTCGGGCTGTGATGAGACGTTCGCCTACCCCGAAGGAGTCGATCTGGGCACCCTGGAGAAGAAGATCTTGGATGATAATTTCGTCCAGGGAATTGGAGACAGTGATTCTGCATTCTGTCCATCCTCTCTCGCCCCGCCTTTTCCGGGCTTCACGGGTGAGATAGGCCATATCCCCAGAGTCTAGCCGGATGCCGCATTTGGTCAAGCCGCGAGGCTTGAGAACATCATTAAAGGCCCGGATAGCGTCAGGGATGCCGCTTTTCAGTGTATTGTAGGTGTCTACCAGGAGAACGGGATTGTCAGGGTAAATTTCACAGTAAGTTCGGAACGCATCGTATTGGGTGTCGAAAGTCTGGACCCAGGCGTGCGCCATGGTTCCTCCGGCTGGGACACCATAGAGCTGGTCGGAGATGGTGCAGGCGGTTCCTTTGCAGCCGCCAATGAAAGCTGCTCGGGCGCCATCAATGGCACCACTGGAACCCTGAGCACGACGGGAACCGAATTCCAGTACGGTCCGACCTCGGGCAGCTCGGACGATTCGATTGGCTTTGGTAGCGATGAGACTCTGGTGGTTGATGGTCAAGAGCAAATAAGTTTCTAGTAATTGGGTCTGAATGGCAGGGGCGCGGACGGTGAGGATGGGCTCGTGAGGAAAGACAGGGGTTCCTTCGGGCACAGCGAAAATGTCACCGGTGAAGCGGAAGTGAGCCAGGTAATCCAAAAAGGCCTCATCAAACATCTTTCGTCCACGGAGGTACTCGATGTCTTCAGGTTCAAAGTGGAGGTCTTGGATATACTCGATGACCTGCTCCAGGCCCGCGGCGATGGCGTAGCCGCCCTGGTCTGGTACGTTGCGGAAGAAAAGGTCAAAATGTGTGATCCGATCTTTGTAACCGGCCTTGAAGTAACCGTTGCCCATGGTGAGTTCATAGAAATCGCACAGCATGGTCATATTCAGCTTCTTGTTTGTGTTCATAGCAAGATCCTCGGCTTTCATGAATGGGGCGGCAGGGCCGCTCAAGAATTGAAATGGCCTGTTCTGGGTGAGAGCCGGAACAGGTCTGCCCGGTAAAATCGTCTTATTATATGCCCAAACAGGTGACAAGTCAATAGACATGCCACTGATGGACTTTTGAAACTTTGATAAAGATGATACCCTATTTTAGGTTTCTCTGCAAGGAATTCCGGCAAAATATCCGAAAATTTTTCTTCCAGGGAGAGAAATGCAAGGAATTCTGCATGGTGCAGGGAGGCATGATCTGTGTGTTGGTGCATATCCATAGATCGTATGAGATAGAAAGGACGGGATCGTGATGAAAATTTTTTCCAAGCCCCCTGCCAAAGAAGGAAAAGTATTCCTGCTGCGAAAGAGATGGCTTGCTATCCCTGGAGCACTGTTGTGCGTGTGTGCCCTGTGCCTGGTGGTGAACCTGCCAACCTATGTTTCTGCCTCTGCCACCCCGCGTCAACTGCCCATCTATTGTGTGCAGCGGGACTATAAGACGTGTGCGCTCTCCTTTGATGCTGCCTGGGGGAATGAGGACACCCAGAATCTCATCGACATTTTTGACCGCTATGATGTAAAAGCGACCTTCTTTGTTGTGGGAGAATGGGTGGAGAAATATCCAGAGTCTGTCAAGGCGCTGGCAGAGGCTGGTCATGAGGTGATGAGCCATTCCAATACCCATGCCCACTTTAATACTTTGTCTGCGGATGAGATTGCGGCGGATATCAACGCCTGCAACGATAAGATTGAGTCCATCACTGGAAAACGTCCTACGTTGTTCCGTCCGCCGTTTGGGGAGTATGACGATCATGTGATCACGACGGTTCGGGGGATGGGGATAGAACCGATTCAGTGGGATGTGGATAGCCTGGATTGGAAAGATTACGATGCAGAGACGATTACCCAGCGCGTCAAATCTGGTGTTGGGCCTGGGTCGATCGTTCTTTTTCATAATGCAGCGCTGCACACACCGGAAGCCCTGCCGGGTATCTTGGAATATCTTCTCCAAGAGGGCTATGATATCGTTCCCATTAGTCAGCTGATTTTGCAAGGAGAGTGTGGCAGTGACTACACCATAGATCATACAGGGCGGCAGTGTCCTGTAGAGTAACATGGAGTGGCGCATGGGATGCGCGACTTACTATAATAAAATGTATGGATATAAATTTGAAGATAGGAGAAGCGACAGAAAAGAAGTGGGGCGTTTTTGCCTCACTTCTTTTCTAATCTAAGTTTTAACATCATTTTTTGAAATTTAAGGAAAGTATCGGCAATGAAAAGAGAAAAAGGGATAAATTTTCTGCTTTAAACCGATAAAAAGTGCTGCTTTCTTGCTCAAAGCGGTGTGAATAGGAGAATAACATAAGTGGTGTATAAATTATGTGCCTATGTATTTTTATCAAAAAAGCCTTTGAATCATAGATTCAAAGGCCGACGACCCTTTTGAAACGTCTTCCATTTTTCTACTCGTTGCTGTGTCAAGCGGAGAAACACATTGGTAAGGTGAGAGCGCTCTGACTCCCGAGGGCAGAGAAGGCTGACTGTTCGGGTGAGGTTTTCTTTGAGGGGAATTACTGTTACGGCTCGGTTTGGAATTAAGTCCAGCAACGTCAGACCTGGTAAGATGGTAATACCTAACCCCTTTTCCACAAGAGCGATAGCCATTTGGTTTTCCTGCGGCTGGAAATCTAAGCGGCTGGATTTGGCAAACAGCTGGTAGATTTCGTGGATGGAACTGCCAGCGTCGGTACTTTCGTTGGTGGGGATGAATTGATACCGTCCCACTACATCCCATACAGAAATCTCTTTCAGGTGTGCCAGGTCGCTGTTCTTAGAGGTGACTAGGTAGTAGGGGTCTTCGTACAGCGGTAAAGTTTCCAGCCCAGAAGGGCAGGGTCCAGCAAAGAAAGAACAGTCCAGTTTGTGCTCTTTGACTCCGAGTTCACCTGTGAGATAGTAGGGCTCGTTTTCTAGTTTTACCACTGCCTCGGGGTAGGATTGGTAAAACGCCTCTAAGATCTCTGGCATCCACTGTGAGGCAACGCTGGAAAAGATTCCGACTCGTAGAAGTTCCCATTTACTCACACGGGCGGCTTCCTGGAGCCTTTTTTCCATGGCCTCAATCTGGCGCATGATCTCGAGCAGCCCCACACCGGCTTCCGTAGGGGTAACTCCCCGCTGATCCCGATAGAAGATTTTAACGCCCAATTCGTTTTCGATATTGTTGATGATATAGCCAAGACTGGGTTGGGTGTAGCCCATGGCCTGAGCGGCTCTGGTCATGCTGCCGCACTCAGCGGCTTTGATGACCGGTGCATATTTTCCCATTGCTCATCCCTCCTTTTGCGTGTTCCTTTTGGATAAGCTGGACATAGCGACCTGTACGGCGCAATATTATATCATAGAATAAGAAATACCACAAGAAGAAAATTTTTATACCAGGATAAATGCTATCAATTTTACAAAAAAAGCCGACCCGAGTATACTATGCTAAGGCCAAAAGCTGGCTGATGCGCCAGATGCCATACCGGTTTGGGTCGGTGCCTGTTCGCCCTCTCTTCTTCCAAGCAGGCAACCAGTCTTTCTCTTCTGGGCGGGAGGAAAGATTCTTTGTTTTCCCGGCCTGAGCCAACTTTCCCTGAATCATTGATTGAGCAAGAAGCAGTCGTTTGAAAACGACTGCTTTTTGCTGCGTGTCTTGCACCAGCTCATTTGCAAGAAATCTGTCGCGCAAGAAAATTTTTAGCACACTATAAAGGTTCTTTATTTTACATTTTTATCGACATTTTTTATAATAAGAACTCGATTCACGTCGTTTTTTTGTTTTGTTTTTCGTGATGGAATCAAAAGAGAAAAGGAGGGTAGTGTGTTTTAAGGAAATTTATGACTTATTTCCTGCGTAAATGAATCGAATCCGCTTGGCCAGGAAGAAGCCAAGCGGTCAAGACTTAGAAAAGAGGTACTGTATGAGTAATCAGTCTGAAAAGAAGGGAGTCAGTGCAGTAGACTTTTTTTGCATTGGCTTTGGTGCGATTGTCGGCGTGGGCTGGGCAGTGGCCATCAACGGCTGGATGACCAGCTGCGGTGGTCCTGTTCCTGCTGCTGTGGGCTATGTCGTGGCTCTGGTCATGATGATCCCTATTGCACTGTGCTATTGTGAGCTGGTTCCCATGCTCCCTGTTGCTGGTGGTGGCATGGCCTTTGCCTACCGGGCATTCAACGAAAACGTATCCTTTATCTCCGGTTGGGCGGCGTTTGGCGCTTTTGTGTCGATTATCCCCTGGGAAGCGATCCAGATTACGGATGTGCTTGGCTACCTGATCCCCAATATCAAGGCTGGGGACCCCCTGTACAACATTGCCAATACTGACATCTACTTGGTGACCATTATCATTGGTACAGTTTGCTCCTTGCTTCTGTTCGCTCTGAATATGCGTGGCTTGGCTGCTGCAGCTACGGTGCAGAAGGTTCTGTGCTTTGTGCTGGTGGGTGCGGCTGTTGTCGGCGCTGTGGCCTGCCTCTTCGGCGGCAGCACAGAAAACTGGCAGCCACTGTATGATGTGAGCAACCCCACGATCTATGGGGAAGGCCTGAAGAAGGTTGCCCACAATAGTATGATTGGCGGTATCATGGCCATTCTGGCCTCTGCGCCTTTCTTCCTGGCTGGTTTTGAAACCATTCCCCAGGGTGTTGAGGATGCTGGCGGTGACGTGACCAATGTTGGTAAAACTGTGGTGCTGTCTGTCTCTCTGGCCTGTGTGTTCTATGCAATCCTGTTGCTGTGCTTTGGCTTTGGCTGGCCCTGGCAGGAGTTTGCCCACATGGCAAACCCCTCTGCTGCGACCATGTTCCTGAGCCTGTATCCAGGAGCTGTGGGCAACACTCTGTACTGGTTGATTACCATCGGCGCAATCGCCGGCCTGTTCACCACCTGGAACGGCTTCTTCATGGCATCTGCTAGTCTGCTCATGGGGATGGGCCGTGGTTGCCTGGTGCCCAAGGTTTTTGCGAAGCAGAACAAGAACGGCATTCCTGTTCCCGGCCTGATCGTTTGCTTGGTTCTGTCCCTCATTGGTCCTTTCCTGGGTGCTGGCCTGATTCAGGATATCACTTCTTTCTCTGCAGCCGCTTTCGTGCTGTCCTGGACACTGACCTCCTACTCCCTCATCCGCCTGCGGAAGACCGAGCCCGACTTGGAG
>JAHHRP010000010.1 GCA_020025735.1 Evtepia sp. | reverse complement strand
CCAGCCCTGCAAAAGCAACGAGTAGTACCAACCAAAGAATTTGGTAGTTCAAGCGCACCTCCCTCCTTTCATTTCCCTCAATCATAGTACACTTATTTTTTATTATTCTAGCATACGTCTACCATCCTGACAACATCAAGTTCTCCTTTCATTCCAAAAATTTTCTTTTGTCATGCCCCTTGCAAGGGATACATCCCTTTGTTATACTATAAAATATGTGTATTTTTCTCTCTGTGTTTTCCTGCCCTTAGACTCCTTTCTTGACCAAAGGCAGGAACTGCAAAAAGGTGGTGCGCTCTGTGAAGATTCCCATGAAAAAGCTGCTCCTTTACAGCGGCTTGATCCTGTTAGCCTTTGTGGTGATCTTTTTGCTGATCCAATTCCTACTGCACCTGTCCACCATGCTCTCCGCCCTGCATGGTATCATGGATGCTCTGCGGGCCATTGTCTTGGGATGTGTCATGGCCTACTTGCTCTATCCCCTCACCCGGTTCTCAGAGCAGTTTCTCCTCTATCACCACGCAAGTCCCCGGCTGGCTCGAACCCTTTCCACCACCTTCTCTACCTTAGTATTGTTATCCCTTATCGTACTCTTTGCCTACTTTATCATCCCACAGCTGGTGTTTAATTTGCCCCCGCTGGTGCAGAATTTGCCCAATATGGTCACAGATTTTTCCCAGCAAATTTCAAACTACCTTACCTCACACGGACAGTCAGCAGAAATCATCACTGACCTTTCTGACAAACTTTCTTCCGCCTTCAATGCCTGGCTGCAAGCAGACCCCCTCTCTGCCCTAGTTGATCTGGCCAGTCGGGTCGCCATAGCTGCCAAAGGCCTGCTTAACTTCGTCATCGGCATCATCGTCATGGTCTACCTGCTCATGAGCCGGGACCAATTTATCGGCCAGGGAAAGAAACTCCTCTTCGCTTTGTGTCGAAAGCGCACCACCTGCGACGTGATCCTCAAGCACCTGCGAGCGATCAACCGTATCTTCAGCGGCTTTGTCTCTGGAAAACTCCTTGACTCTCTCATCATTGGCATCATTTGCAGCGTTTGTCTCTCCTTGCTGCACATGCCCTACGCCATGCTCATCAGCATCATTGTAGGCATCACCAACATCATTCCCGTCTTTGGCCCCTTCTTCGGTGCCATTCCCTCTGCCTTTATCCTCCTGCTTACGGATCCCGGCAAGTGCCTCATTTTTATTCTCTTTATCATCATTCTCCAGCAGATAGATGGCAACATCATCGGTCCAAAAATTTTGGGGGATTCCACAGGTTTGTCTGCCTTTTGGGTTCTCTTCTCCTTGTTGCTCTTCAATCACCTCATGGGATTTTGGGGGATGCTGCTGGGTGTGCCCCTATTTGCCTCCTTCTATTACCTGCTGCGAGAGTTGGTCAACAGCAGATTGCGACGGAAAAATCTGCCTGTGCCTACCCAGGAATATGTCCATGTTGCCGCCATTGATGAAAACGGCACCATCTCTTATCTGCCCCCACCGGCGTTCCACTTCCATCCCTTCTTCCATGGTAAGGACAGCCTCTGGTCCAAAATCCGCCAGCAGGTTCGCTCTCCCAAAAGCAGCCAAAGAGACCACGATACCGACAACCATGACACACATTGACGTGGAGGTGAATGTTATTCGATGAAAAACCGTTTGAGCTTTCGCGTGGCACTGTGCGGTGTTCTAGCCGCTCTCATGGTGGCCATTATGCTGTTGGGTACCATCATCCCCAGCACCACCTACCTCTGTCCTGCCCTGTCTGGGATGCTTCTCATCCCCGTTGTGTGGGAGATGGGCACCAAAACAGGTGGGCTGCTTTTTGGGGCCGTATCCCTGCTGAGCCTGTTACTGGCCCCCGACAAAGAAGCTGCTCTTTGTTTCCTCCTCCTCTTCGGTTGGTACCCTTTGATGCGTCCAAAAATTCAGCATCTGAAAAAAAAGCCCCTGCAATGGGTGATCAAGATCCTGCTGTTCAACTTCGCCCTGGTACTCATCTTCGCCCTAACTTTCTTTGTGCTTGGCCTGCCCATCGTTGAGAATCCCGGACAGGCTTGGACAAAACCACTCCTGGCAGGAACTCTGGCACTGGGCAACCTTTGCTTTGTCCTTTACGATGTCCTTCTCTCCCGCGTCAGTGACTTATATGTGCTGCGCCTTCGTCCAAAGCTCTTCCCCCATCACTTCCCCTAAAAGATCCCGAAAGAAACAACAGAAAGATAATGAGGTTTTCCCCATGAAACAAAGAGTTTGTTCCCTTTTTTTGCTTTTGATTCTCGCTTTAACTCTAATTTTTCCTGCCTCGGCCGCCGGTGACCTTCCCTTCACTGACGTTTCCCCAGATGACTGGTACTACACCTATGTAAAAGACTTGTATAACAGCAATATAGTGCAAGGCACCACTGACACCACCTTCTCCCCTCAGGGGCAAGTAACCTTTGGGCAGGCACTGAAGCTGATCCTCATCGCTGCTGGCTATGAGAATCAGCCCCCCATCAGCAACCATTGGGCCAGCGGCTTCTATTACTTTGCCCAACAAAAGGACTTTCTTCCTGGGAATATAAGCCTGGCTCTGGACGACCCGATCAACCGTCTGCAAATCGCAGAGATTATTGTCCGGGCTATGGCGCTCTCTCGTACCAGTCAGTCTCCGTCCCCCTTCGCAGATACGACCGATGAAGCCGCTCTCATCCTCCATGACCATAATATCTTCGAAGGCTCCGAGGTCAATGGACAAACGCTCTTTCGCCCCCAGAGTGCCATTTCCAGGGCAGAAATCACCACCGTTATCCACCGGGTCTACGAACTGAAAAACAACAAACCTGTCCCCCCCACAGAGCCAGAGTCTCCCCCCAACGTGCCTGATCCAGAGAAACCTACCAACCCGGAGAAACCCACCAACCCAGAGAAACCCACCAACCCAGAGAAACCCACCAACCCGGAGAAACCCACCAACCCAGAGAAACCCACCAACCCAGAACGCGACTATTTCTATTTTGGCAACAAGAAGGTCTATGTGGTTGATACCATGCCCAAGCGGAACTATGACTCCTCCCTCTTTCAGTACGATGAGAACGGCATACTCTCCTATGACAGCGACACCTATACCTCTAAGGTTGGCATTGATGTCTCTCGCTATCAAGGAAAGATTGACTGGGCTCAGGTGAAGCAATCGGGCGTGGACTTCGCCATCATCCGGTTGGGCTACCGTGGCTACGGCACTGGAGCCATCGTTCAGGACAGTTATTTTGAAACCAATATCCAAGGCGCACTGGAAAACGACATTGAAGTAGGTGTCTACTTCTTCTCTCAAGCGATTACTGAAGCCGAGGCTGTGGAAGAGGCCCAGTATTGTATGGATCTGCTCCAAGGTTACTCCATTACCTATCCCATTGTCTTCGACTGGGAACCCTATGACAGTTCCCTCAATCCCCGTACCGAAGGGCTGTCCGATGCCATGCTCACCAAATGTGCCGTGGCCTTCTGTCAGGCAGTAGAAGATGCAGGGTACCAGAGCATGGTCTACTCCAACTTGACCTATTTCTACCTCCACTTTGACCTGGCTAAGTTGGTAGACTTCCCTCTGTGGCTGGCCCAGTACAACCCAACCCCTACCTTCTATTATCACTTCAACCTGTGGCAGTATTCCAGCACCGGCAAAGTCCCAGGGATCAAAGGGAATGTAGATATGAATATCCACATGGTTCCCTTATTCTGAATTGAACTATGCAATGAGCATCCCAAATGAAAAATGGCGCGTATCCCATTGGGATACGCGCCATTTCTTTGGCCCCTTATGGCAGCTTTTCCCCCGTTCTACGCACGGGTATAAAACCCAGGAAAATCTGTCAGATCGGGCAGATAAATATGACAAGCAGCTCGCAGAGCCTCCTGGTCACTGTACGGATCGGCCACACCAGCCACCCGATAGCCCGCCTGTCTGGCGGTACGTGCCGCATGTACTGCATCCTCAAAGACCCACGTCTCCTGGGGCGCAGTCCCCATCTGCTCTCGCGCATAATGGAAAATCGTAGGGACGTTCTTATCCACCCCCAGATCCCCACAGGTAACCAGACCATCCAGCAGGGACAGTAGACCTGCCCGATCCAACCCCTCAGTAATCACTGCCCGGTCTGTAGCGGTCGCCAGATAGGTCTTCACTCCACGGTGGCGCAGTGCCTGCAAAAAATCCCGGGCACCTGGCTTTGCCTCCACCTGGGTCCGATAAAATCTCAGGATGGTATCGTTGATGCCCGCCTCGATCTCCAAACAGGTCAAAGGCAACCCATACTGCTCTCGCAAGTAGGCTGCACACTGGGACAAACTCATGGGAAAAATGATCTCCCGCAATCCTGGTCCAGGTACGATCCCCAGCCCTCGCAGATAGCGCTCTCCTACTGTGTCCCACATCCCCATAGAGTCCAGCAGTGTGCCATCGGCATCAAATATGGCTCCTCGGATCATGATGCACCCCTCCTTTTCCTCCTGTTAATCGGCTTAGTCTATCAAAAAAATGCCCTCTGGTCAAGGGCAGCAGAACATGGTATCATAGGAAAAAATTCCTCTCTGAAAAGGAGTGTCCCCTATGCCCCATCCCATTTGCTTCATCTTCGGTGCAGGACCTTTCTTTGGCCTGCCCATCTCCCCTGCTCCAGGGGATCTCGTCCTGGCCGCAGACGGTGGCTACCGTCACTGTCAAGCTGCTGGCATCATCCCCGACCTCTTACTGGGTGATTTCGACTCCCTGAAACACCTCCCCCAGACAATTCCCCATCACACTTTCCCCGTAGAAAAGGATGACACCGATACCATGTTGGCGATCAAGTACGGTTTAGAACAAGGCTGCCGCACCTTTCATCTCTATGGCGGCACAGGAGGACGAATGGATCATACGTTAGCAAACCTCCAATCTCTTGCCTACCTTGCCCAACGGAACGCCGTAGGGTACCTATACGACGAGCACTACGTCTCCACCGCCCTATGGAATGGCAAACTCACCCTGCCTGCTCGCAAAGAAGGGATTTTCTCCCTCTTCTGCCTGGGTGCAGAGGCCCAGGGGGTTTCTATCCGTGGCGGACAGTATCCCCTGGACAATGCCTCTCTCTCCCCTTTTTTCCCTCTTGGGGTGAGCAATCACTTCCAAGGAGACCCCATAGAAATCCAAGTCACGGATGGCTGTCTGCTTGTCTGCTGGGAGTTGCCTTGATCCAACGCGTTCCCTGCGGTTCAATCCATGAGAACGCATTATCTTGTAAAAAATGGAGCGTATCGGATTTTCGATACGCTCCATTTTTGTTTTACGAATTCTATCGCTTTGGCAGGATGCTTCTTTGCCTCCGGTTCCGTGTTCGTACACCGTTACATCAACTTGGAGGTGAAATACACAGCCAAGATAAACATCCAAGCCGCCATTACCCAAATAGCATAGTACGCTACCGCAGCCCCTAAGACCAGTGGTGCCACTAGCAGCACAAGGGTGACCACCACGGTAAGGTAATAAGTCAGATAGACAGCATCAGGCTGGAGGATGGTGCGTTCCTTCCACACTCCACCAGTCCCTTTCAGCTTTACCGCCAGCACAATGCCCAACACAGCCACCACCAAGGTGAAAGCAAGGTAAGCATAATACAGACTGCCCGTGGTAAAGACACGGTAGATCCACAAACCCAGAAGGCCCATTGCACCCACCGTAGCACACCCCAGAAACTCTTTCTGATAGAGGTAAAACACCATAATGAGTACACCAAGACCGGGGATCACTGCTAGAACCATCGGCGCAGTGGCAGCACTCAAGTTCCGCATCAGGAAGCCAAAGCCACCCAAGGCCAAAAAGCCAAAGGCTAAGACCAACTGTACAAAGCCATCCTTGCCACCCTCTGCCTGATACGCTTGGTATCGCTTACGGGCCAAAAGCAAAAAAGCCACAAACAGTACCACACCCACAATGGGGAAAACGGTCAGCGTGTTGTACAAGGGAATTTTCATTCCCAACTCACCAGCCCGGATGTGAATGTAGAAACGGTTGATGATCACCATGACTACTTCCACCACAGCCACAGCAGCTAGCCAAATGAGCATTCGGTTAAATGCGCGGTCTTCCAGCTGCTCCCGTGTTTTGACCTCAGGTGGCTTCTTGCTTCCGGTTTTGATCTCGTTTTTCTTCATATCTGTGAAAACACTCCCAATTCCAGGAACAATTCTCCCCCAAAGGGGGACCTTACATGATCCTTTTTATTGTACCAGAAATCTCAACATTTCGCAAGGTAAAGAAGGGTTTTTCTCTTCCCTGCTTTCCCCAAAAATGCCAGCTTTCCCACGTCGGATTTTATTTTTTCTTAAAACTGTCCTTCAAAGAAACACTCCGGTTGAACACCAGATGGTCTGGGGATGCATCCTGATTGTCCAAGCAGAAATATCCCTGCCGCATAAACTGATAGGCCGTAGCCGTCTTCCCAGGCTGTGGCATAGCAGCCTCTGCCAATCCCTTCTCAACCTTGCAGCCAGTGAGTATTTGCAGACTGTCGGGGTTAAGGCAATCCAAGAAATTCTTCTCCGGCCCATCTGGCGCAGGATCGGTAAAAAGAGAATCATACAGGCGGACCTCAGCATCCGCAGCCGTGTCTGCCTCCACCCAGTGGATCGTAGCCCCCTTTACCTTTCGACCATCGGCAGGGTTGCCGCCACGGGAGTCGGGATCATACTCACACAATACCTCAACCACCTGTCCGTTCTCGTCCTTTACGCAGCCAGTGCAGCGAATAAGGTAGGCTCCCTTTAAGCGGCATTCCTGACCGCCCGGCACCAGACGCTTGTACTTCGGGATCGGCGTCTCCATGAAGTCATCCGCCTCAATATACAGGTGTCGGGAAAAAGGAACCTCCCGTTCTCCAGCAGCAGGGTCTACGGGATTGTTCTCCACCGTGACCGTCTCCGACTGCCCCTCAGGATAATTGGTAATGGTCAGCTTCACGGGACGCAGCACGGCCATCACCCGCTGGGCCGTCTCATTCAGGTCCTCCCGCAGACAAGACTCCAAAAAGGCCCAGTCCACCGTGGAATCCACTTTGGACACTCCAATCCGCTCACAGAAATTCCGAATGGACTTGGGCGTGTAGCCGCGCCGACGCAGACCACACAACGTAGGCATCCTTGGGTCATCCCAGCCAGCTACTCGGCCTTCCTCCACCAATGCCCGCAGCTTCCGCTTGGACAAAACAGTGTAGTTGATCCCCAAACGAGCAAACTCAATCTGCCGGGGCTTGCTGGGCAGGTCACAGTGTTCCACCACCCAATCATAAAGTGGCCGGTGGTTCTCATACTCCAAAGAACACAGCGAGTGCGTAATCCCCTCTAGCGCATCCTGGATGGGGTGGGCAAAGTCATACATGGGGAAAATGCACCACTTTGTTCCCTGACGGTGATGCTCAATATACCGGATACGGTAAAGCGCCGGGTCACGCATATTAAAATTGCCAGAAGCCAGGTCAATCTTGGCCCGCAAAGTATACTTTCCTTCTGGAAACTCCCCCTGACGCATCCGTTGGAACAGATCCAGACTCTCTTCCATTGGCCGATCTCTCCATGGGCTCTTGGCAGGCGTATTGGTGTCCCCACGGTAGGCTCGGAACTCCTCTGGCGTAAGCTCGCAGACATAAGCCAATCCTTTTCGGATCAGATCCAAAGCAAGCTGGTAGGTCTTTTCAAAATAATCCGAACCGTAGTAGAACCGGTCTGCCCAGTCAAATCCCAGCCAGTGAATGTCCTCCTGAATGGCCTCAACATACTCTGTGTCCTCCTTGGCCGGGTTGGTATCATCCATTCGCAAATTGCAGATCCCCTGATACTTTTCTGCCGTACCAAAATCAATGGTCAATGCCTTACAATGACCAATATGGAGATAACCGTTGGGCTCTGGCGGGAAGCGGGTGTGAACCTGCTTGCCCTCGCAGCGGCCACCAGGCTGTAATTCTTCCTCAATGATGCTGTGGATGAAATTGGTGCTCATGGTTTCTTCCGCCATGGTCGTCACTCCTTTTATCTCACCGTTTGTGTCAATAATACTTTATTATACACCGTTTCATGGACTGATTGCAACCGAAACTTCCAAAAAGTACCGATTTTTCAAGGGAATCCTGTCATATCACTGGGTGCGCTACCGCCTCTGCCACCCGGACTCCGTCCACTGCCGCTGAAATAATGCCGCCAGCATATCCAGCCCCCTCTCCGCAAGGATACAGCCCACGAAGATTTGACTGTAAACTCCCATCGCGCAGCAGACGCACAGGAGAGGAGGAGCGGGTCTCTACCCCTACCATCAGTCCATCTGGGGCAGCAAACCCCCGTAACTTCCGATCAAAAGCAGGCAGCGCCTGGGCCAGGGCATCCGTTACATAGCCCGGCAGCGTCTGGCGCAGATCCCCAAAACAGACATCCGGTCGATAGGTACTCCGGTTGGTCAGACCATTGGGGCTGGGCAGACCGCGAAGGAAATCTCCCACCCGCTGGGCTGGTGCCTCATAGCCTGGTCGTCCAAAGGCGTAAGCCTTTTCCTCCCACAGCCGCTGAAACGCCACGCCAGCCAAAGGATCATCACTGCCAAAGTCGCCGGGGCCAACACTCACTAGAAAACCGCCATTGATGAATGCTCCATCCCGTGCTCGGCTGCTCATTCCATTGGTCACAACACCCCCATGCTCAGAGGCTGACGCCACAATCTGCCCACCCGGACAAACGCAAAATGTATAGGCCGCACGTCCATTGGGCAGATGGGCAACCAGCTTATAGTCCGCAGGAGGAAACTTTTCCCAACTCTCTCCAAACTGCGCCCGGCTGATCCGCTCCTGCACATGCTCAATCCGCACCCCAATGGCAAAGGGCTTTTGTTCCATCGCTGCCCCGGCGTCACGAAGCATCTGAAACGTATCCCGCGCTGAATGGCCAGGAGCCAGAATCAACGCATCACAGACCATGGTATAATGACTTCCCCCTTGATCCACTGTGATCTCCGTTAAATGATTACGAGAAATGGTCAACCCTTCCAGCCGATGGCCAAACCGGACTTCCCCGCCCTGGGCCTTGATCTCTTCCCGCAGCGCTTTCACCACATTCCGCAGCAGGTCTGTGCCCACATGGGGCTTGTGTGACCATAGAATATCCGCTGGCGCACCCGCTGCCACAAAAGCCGCCATTACAAAGGAACGTCGGGGATCGTGCGTCCCGGTGGTTAGCTTGCCATCAGAAAACGTCCCCGCACCGCCCTCACCAAACTGTACGTTGGACTCGGGGTTCAGCTCTCCCCCCTGCCAAAAGGACGCCACATCCTTCACCCGCTGCTCCAGTGCCTGGCCTCGCTCCAGTACGATGGGGGCAAGTCCCGCACGGGCCAAACACAAACCGGCCAGCAAACCGGCAGGTCCGCTGCCCACCACCACAGGTCGATGGGGAGAGGTTCGCGTCACAGCAGGAAAGGCATACGGTGTCATTTCCTGTTGCAGCGTGATGCGTTTATCTCTGGCACGCGCAACCACTTCTGCCTCCTTGGGCAGTGAGACATCCACCGTCATGACATAATGCACATTTCCTTTCCTACGAGCATCAATGGACTGGCGCACTGGGATACAACGGTGAAGCTTGCTCACTGGAACCCCCAAAGCGCGGGCTGCTTTTTTCCGTAAAAGCGCCTCATCTCCATCAGGGGGCAGGATCAAATTTGTGATTCGTACCATGGTTTTCTCCTCTCTCCGTCCACTGCCAGGACAGCTTGGGGCCAAAACAACAGAAAGACCCGCACCGCCGAAACAGTCGGCGGCATGGGTCCTCCTGCCAGGAGCCGACAGCAATTCAAACCTCTGTCGGAAGGTCTACCACGATGGGTGTTACACCCAAGTGGGGTAAAAACTTCTCCCGCACATCCTTCATAGACAGACGCAGCGTAGAGGTATTGATACAGGGATGACAACCAAAATAGGCACACATCGCCACAGACCGATCCAAAACCAGCGTTACCTGATGCGCCTGGTCATGCATAAGCGCCAAAATAGTGGCCGAGCCAGGTGTCACGCCCAAAAGACGCGCCATCTCCTCCGGCGGCGCAAAAGAAAGACGAGAGGACCCAATCTGCTTGGACAGTTCCTTTGTTCGGAAGGGCTTCTTCCCATCCATGAGCAGCAGATAAAACGCCGTCTTCTGCCGATTGCACAACACCAGATTTTTGCAAATGGGCGCACCCAGATATTCTTCAATCTCTAGGCAAAGTTCAATGGTATCTGCCGCATCATGATCCACGCGATCATAGGGAATCTCCAAACGGTCCAACAAATCATAACAAGCCAGCTCTTGGGGCAATCGCCCTGTGCCATCGGCAGGACGGCCCAAATACCGTGTGGGGACAATCTTCATGTCCTTCCTCTCCTTGTCAGTAAGAAAGGGGCAGTGGTTCGCCACTGCCCCTTTCCATAGGATCAATCAAAGGATTCCCTTCAATTACTTCAGCATCCAGCCAGAAATGACCATCTTCTGAACTTCGGTGGTGCCCTCATAGATCTCAGTGATCTTAGCATCACGCATCATTCTCTCGAAGGGATACTCACGGGTGTAGCCACAGCCGCCAACCAGCTGGACAACACGACGGGTCACGTCGGAAGCCACATCAGCAGCGAACAGCTTACCCATAGCAGCCAGGTGGCTGTAAGGCTCGTGGTTCTGCTTAGCCATAGCAGAACGATAGATCAGCAGACGAGCTGCATCGACCTTGGTCTGCATATCAGCCAGCTCGAACTGAGTGTTCTGGAATGCAGACAGAGGCTTGCCGAACTGCTTACGGTTCTTCAGGTAGGGGATGCACTCGTCAATTGCGCCCTGAGCGATACCCAGAGCCTGAGCAGCAACACCGATACGGCCGCCGTCCAGCAGCATCATAGCGATCTTGAAGCCCTCGCCTTCCTTACCCAGCAGGTTCTCTGCGGGGACCTCGCAGTCATCGAAGACCAGCTCATAGGTAGCAGAAGCACGGATACCCATCTTCTTCTCCTTGGTGCCGAAGCTGAAGCCCTTGAAGCCCTTCTCCACGATGAAGGCGGACAGGCCCTTGTGGCCAACGCTCAGGTCAGGGTTGGTACGAGCGAAGACAACATAGGTGTCAGCATAGTAACCATTGGTGATGAAGATCTTGGTGCCATTCAGGATGTACTTGTCACCCTTCAGGACAGCAGTGGTGCGCACGCCATTGGCATCGGTACCAGCGCCGGGCTCGGTCAGACCCATAGCGCCCAGCTTCTCGCCCTGTGCCAGGGGAACCAGGTACTTCTGCTTCTGCTCCTCGGTGCCGAACTCCAGGATGGGCCAAGAGCACAGAGAACCGTGCACGGAGAACATGATGGAAGTGGAAGCGCAGTACTTAGCCAGCTCCTCGCAGCAGAGGATGTAGGTCAGGTAGGACAGACCAGCACCGCCGTACTCCTCGGGGATGTAGGTACCCAGCATACCCATTTCAGCCAGCTTCTCGCGGGCATTCATGGTGAACTCTTCCTTCTCGTCCAGCTCGCCAGCGATGGGCTTAACTTCCTTCAGACAGAAGTCATGCAGCATGTCGAGAATTTCCTGCTCCATCTCGTTCAGTTTGAAATCCATAATTTTTTCCTTTCCTGCTTGGTCAGTGCCCCCCCAAAAAGGGGGGCACTTCAAGCTATGTTAAATTTTTTTACTAACGAATTAGTCTTTGTCTGCAAGGACCAGCTTGGTCAGTGCGGGGCAGACATCATACAGGTTGCCGATAACACCCAGGTCAGCAACACCGAAGATAGGAGCCTCGGGGTCCTTGTTGATGCAGACGATGAAGTCGGAGGAACCCATGCCAGCCAAGTGCTGGATGGCACCGGAAATGCCGCAGGCCACATACAGCTTGGGGCCGACGGTCTTACCGGTCTGACCGACCTGGTGGGAGTGGGGAATCCAGCCGGCGTCAACAGCAGCACGGGAGGAACCAACAACGCCGCCCAGGGCATCAGCCAGAGGCTTAATGGTGGTCTCGAAGCCCTCGGGGCCACCCAGACCACGGCCACCGGAGACGATGATCTCAGCGCCTTCCAGATCGACCTTCTCACCTTCCTCAGCGATGGTCTCGATGAGCTTGGTGCGGATCTGATCTGCGGGGAAGACAAAATCAATCTTCTCCACATCAGCAGTACGGTTATAGTCAGGCTCCAGCTTCTTATTCACGCCAGGACGGCAGGTGCCGATCTGGGGGAAGGTGAAGGGGCACAGAATGGTAGCCATCAGGTTACCACCGAATGCAGGACGGGTCCAAGCAACCTTGCCGGAATTCTCGTCGATGTCCAGGGAGGTGCAGTCTGCGGTCAGACCGGTCTTCAGACGGCCAGCCACACGGGGACCCAGGTCACGGCCCATGGGAGATGCGCCCATCAGAATGGTGGTGGGGCAGTCAGCCTCAACACAGTGCACGATAGCAGCAGTGTAAGCGTCGGTGGTGTAGTGTGCGTAAACTTCGTTGTCAACCAGCAGGACCTTGTCAGCGCCGTGAGCGATTGCTTCCTTCACTGCCTCGTCACAGTTGTGGCCAATCACCAGAGCCACAGTCTTACCGCCCTGGATTGCAGCCAGGCGACGACCGGGGTTCAGCAGCTCCAAGCCGACATTCTTAGCCTTGCCATCTTTGGTCTCAATAAATACCCACAGGTCCTTGGTCTTTGCTTCATAGCTAGTCTGTAACATTGTTCTTCGTCCTCCCCTCTATTAGATAACGCCCTTGTCCTTGAGCAGGTCATACAGCTTCTGTGCGGACTCTTCAGGAGTCTCCTCCTTGATCTTCAGGCCGCCTTCCTTACGAGGAGGAGTGAAGCTCTTCTTAACCTTGGTGGGAGAACCCTTCAGGCCAGATCTCTCAACATCCAGGCCGCAGTCAGCAGCGTTGAGGACGGGAATCTTTGCCTTATTCGCAGCCATCTTGGACTTGATGGTGGGGAAGCGAGGCTCATAGTCGGGCTTGGTAACGGTAACTGCGCAGGGGCAGCCAACTTCC
Organism: Evtepia sp.; assembly: GCA_020025735.1. GTDB lineage: Bacteria > Bacillota > Clostridia > Oscillospirales > Oscillospiraceae > Evtepia. The sequence continues at coordinate 11,986 of JAHHRP010000010.1, read as the reverse complement.
AGAATCTCGAAGCCTTCCTCCAGCTCCTTCTTCACGCGCACCTTGCCGTCCTCGGTGGGCCAAACTTCCCAAGCATAAGTAACCTGAGGAATACCCAAATCCTCAGCAACCTGGGGGCCGACCTGGGCAGTATCGCCGTCGATGGCCTGCTTACCGAACATCAGCATATCAAACTTGATGCCCTCCAGCTCCTCAATCTTCTCCTTGGCCTGGGACAGGATGTAGCCAGTGGCCAGGGTATCGGAGCCGCCGCAAGCGCGGTCGGAGACCAGATAAGCCTTGTCGCCGCCGACAGACAGGCACTCCTTCAGAGCGGCCAGAGCCTGCTCGGGACCCATGGACAGGACGACGATCTTGGTATCCTTGTCCTTGTCCTTGATACGGGCAGCAGCTTCGAGTGCATAGGCATCGAAGGGGCTGACGATGGCAGGAACGCCTTCACGCATCAGGGTGTTGGTCTCGGGATCAATTTTGATGATGGTCGTGTCCGGCACTTGTTTAATGCAAACAAGTATGTTCATTTCTGATTTCCCCCTATTTTTGATTTGTTTTATTTTGGCAACGCTGTCCTGCGCGCCTCCGGCTCAGGGCGGTCAGACCTCCGTCATTTGCACCTGACTCGGCATACACCAGGCGGCTCTGCCAGATAAACGCCGACCCGAAGTTCCCTCCGGTGGCAGACGTTTCACAGTTTACATAGAAAAAGCGCCAAATCGGGCACCCTTTCTCTGACTTTACGGTGTGTATTATAGCAAAGGATGTTTCAAATTACAAGCCGGGAAAGCATCCCATCGGAAAAAAATTTTCCCTCGTTCCCTCTCGAATTTGGTCGTTTCGCCCAAACAGGGGCAAAGGGACTTCTGCTGCCCCTCTTCCCTGTCTGATCGTTTCCTCTGCACTGGTTTTCGCTTATTCCCCAAAGAATTTGTCGTGGATGGCCTGCACTGCCTGGTTGGCATCCGACTCATCCAGCAGGACGGATACCTTAATCTCACTTGTGGAGATCATATGGATGTTGATATCCGCGTCATACAACGCCCCGAACATTTTGGCTGCTACACCGGCGTTGTCTACCATGCCTGCGCCAACGATGGAAACTTTTACCACATTCTTGTCAATATCAATGTGTTCAAAGGCCAAACTGCCCTTGTGTTCTTCCAGCAAAGCTACCGCCTGCTCCACATCGCTCCGGCGGACAGTGAAGCTGATATCTTGGGTATCATTCCGGCCAATGGACTGGAGGATGATATCCACATTGATGTTCTGCTGGCCCAGCAGAGAGAACACTTTATAGGCAATGCCAGGCTTATCCTCTACCCCCACCAGGGCCAGGCGGGCCACATTCTTATCCTTGGCTATGCCGCTGATCTGGGTCTTTTCCATCTGTTTCGCAACCTCCTTGACTTTCGTGCCCGGCTTCCTTTCAAAGCTGGACAACACTTCTAAATTCACCTGATACTTCTTTGCCAGCTCCACCGATCGATTGTGCAGAACCTGAGCGCCCAAGCTGGCCAGCTCCAGCATCTCATCAAAGGTGATCTCTTCCAGCTTCTTAGCCCCTTTGACGTAACGGGGATCGGCAGTATAGATCCCATCCACATCCGTGTAGATCTGGCACAGATCCGCCTTCAAGGCCGCTGCCAGCGCCACAGCAGAGGTGTCAGAACCGCCACGCCCCAGCGTCGTCACATCACCGTATTTATTGATCCCTTGAAAGCCCGTAACGATGACAATGGAATGATTCCGGTCCAGCTCGGACTGGACTCGCTCAACATGGATCTTCTTAATGCGTGCGCTGCTGTAACTGCTGTTGGTCTGTACGCCAGCCTGCCAGCCAGTCAAAGAAACCACTGGAAGCCCCAGCGCCTCAATGGCCATGGCACACAGAGAACAGGAAATCTGCTCCCCTGTGGACAGAAGCATATCCATCTCCCGCCGCGAGGCGTTGGGGTTAATCTCCTGCGCTTTCCCAATGAGTTCATCCGTGGTGTCACCCTGGGCAGATAGCACCGCCACCACCTGGTTGCCCTGGCGGTAGGTCTCCGCAATAATCTGAGCGACATTGCGCAGACGCTCGGCATTGGCCACCGAACTGCCGCCAAATTTTTGTAGAATCAGTCCCATCTCACATACCTCCAGTCGCCCGGCGCGACCTGGCCGCACCGAGGGGAACGAGATTGTTTTTTTGCAATATTCTTGCGCCTTTTATCCTATGTTTCTGCTAGGGAAAGGGTCAGTCCAGCACCCGAATGACCGCCAATACATCCTTCCCAGCCAGCGCCTTCTCCAACGCAGGCTTGGTCATAGCAGGGGTAAGCCAGCCGCTCTCCCCTTTCTGGCCCTGATCAATGGTCAGCCGCTCACCTGTCAGTTCACCCTGGGCCAGACGAACATACCACTGGGTGGCAAGCTCCTCTGGGGAGACAATACACTCTGGCCGGTTGGGCTGCCAGGGCCGGTAACTCGCCCGTTCCAACTGCCGAGCCGCTGCAATCACATCTGCCACCACAGCACTGGCAGTGGGAAGCTTCCCCGCACCGCGCCCGTAAAACATGACATCTCCGGTGGCCGTCCCTTTGACGGTAATGGCATTAAAAACATCCTCCACCCCAGCCAATGGATTTTCCAGGCTCACAAAATGAGGTTCCACATAAGCACAGATCCTGCCATCCTCTTCGGCAATGGCACGACCGAGAAGCTTGATCCGTCGGCCACAGGCTGCCGCATAAGCCGCATCTTCTAGGGTGATTTGTGTGATCCCTTTTGTCGGTACCTGCTGCGGCTGCAAATGCCAGCCAAAGGCAATCGAGGAGAGAATACACAGCTTGCGGCAGGTGTCATGCCCTTCCACGTCGGCGGTAGGGTTCTGCTCGGCATAGCCGTTGGCCTGCGCCCCCTTCAATGCCTGCGCAAAAGGAATCCCATCCTGAACCATGCGGGTAAAAATATAGTTGGCAGTGCCATTGAGGATGCCACAAATCTCCAAAATATCATTGGCTGCCATACAGTCGCTCAGAGGCCGCAGAATGGGGATTCCACCACCCACACTCGCTTCAAAGAGATAAACCACTTGATGCTCCGCAGCCATGGCCAGCAGACGAGGACCATGGGTGGCCACCAACTCCTTGTTGGAAGTCACCACACTCTTGCCCGCTTGCAAAGCCCGTTCTGTGAAGTCCAACGCAGCACCCACACCGCCGATGGTCTCTACCACCACATCTACTTCCGGGTCGTTCTCGATCACCGAAAAGTCCTGGACAAAGCAGCCAGCAAACGGGCTGTCAGGGAACTGTCGTACATCCAGAATATATTTTAATTCAATGAGCTCGTCAGCTTTTTTATGCAGTCCGTCCCCCTGGCCAGTGAGAACCTCTGCCACACCAGAGCCGACAACGCCAAAGCCCAAAATTGCTACCTTTACCATAATACATTTCCATCCTTTTTTGTTCGATTGACAACAAGCTCCTCCACCATCAGCCAGCCAGAATCTCACTGCGAAGCACACCCTGCGCGCCATTCAGCCGGGCAAGCAGTTCCTGCAAACTCTCATGAATCCCTGAGGTCTCCGCATTTACCGTCACTACAGCACAGCCATTGACGGGAATTCCCTGGTTAATGGTCAGAATATTCGCTCCAGATGCTGCAAAAAGATTCAGCACATGGGAGAGAATTCCCGGCTCATCCTTAAGCATAATCTGGAACGTGACAATCCGCCCGTGGAGCATATCCTGAAAGGGACGGACCGCATCCTTATACTTATAAAATGCACTCCGGCTGATGCCAGCCATTTGGACCGCTTGGTTGACTGTTTCTGCTTCGCCAGTGTCCAGCAAGTATCGCGCATCTACCACCTTGCGAAAAATCTCCGGCCAGGCATCTGCCTCTACAATATAATAGTTCGGCGCTTTTGCCATGGTTCGCCTCCGTTCCACTGTCATGTTCCTTTGTGCGAGTGTTATTTTATCACATATGTCCTCCTATGGCAACCCAAAGTATCTGTATGAACGACAGTTTTTTCGGTTCTTTTTTTCAACTTTCAGTCATATCACGCAAAAACGAGGACTTCGCCTTCGGCAAAGTCCTCGTTTTATCGTCAAAACTCGTTCAATTTAACACCAATTTGCGACGCTGCCTACGCAGCGGAGAGGACGTCCCGCCACCACCAGGATCTGGCGGTACAACCGGGGATGTTCCTCCCCCATTGGCATCAGGAGGCAGGGGTGGTGTAGTGCCGCCTCCATTCTGTTCGCCTCCATTATTGTTATCATCTGGACCAGGATCTGGCTTCTCTGTCTCTCCAGGATCAACAGGGCCGGGATCGGTGGGAATTGTGGGCCTCTGCACCTTATGATAAGTGCAAGTACCTGTGGGAACATCATCCACATAGAACGTGCCTGTGACCAGATGCCCGGTGCAGGCGGGGCCTGGCAACATCCCACTGGATGCACAGTAGGTTACTGTCTTTAGGTGTGCATCATCAGGCTTTCCAAACTCCTTATAGGGCAAGCCCTTATGCGCCTCCTCCATAACCTGCCGGAACAAATCGGTCGAAGGATTCCGCAGACCAGGAGCAAGGCGTTCCTGCTGATCATAACCAGTCCACACCGCCGCCGTATAATAAGGCGTATAGCCTACAAACCAGAGGTCCTTACGGGAGGTCGTGGTTCCCGTCTTCCCCGCAATATCCTGTCCACTGAAATTCGCCCTGCCGCCAGTGGCACCTTGACCGCCCGTGACCACATCCTTGAGCATCTCAGTAATATAGAAGGTCGTCCGTTCTGAGAGGATGTTGTCTTCCGGCTGGGTGTCATTCCGCAGCAGAACTTCCCTGTTTTTGTTCAGCACCATAGTGTAGGTGATGGGCTTAATATATGTGCCTTGCCGGGGGAAGACAGAATACGCTGCCGCCATCTCATAGGTGCTCACGCCCTGGGTCAAGCCACCCAGCGCCAACTGGGCCAGACCAATATCAGAATAGGTCGTGTTGCCCTTGGTCATTGCCCGGATCAGCTCAATGTGGAATTTATCCTGCATAAAGTTGAAGCTGGTCTCCGGCCCTACCATATCAAGGACCTTTACCGCTACGGTGTTGATGGATTCTTTCACCGCCTTGGCCACGGTAACATTTCCCTGATACACACCTGTGGAATTGACTGGCCAGTCTCTGCCATCATACTTATCATAAGGGCTGTCCTCCACCATGGTGATCGGCAAGGCTTTGCCAAGCTCAATGGCAGGCGCATAAACCCCCAGAGGTTTGATCGAAGAACCAGGAGGACGCTTCCCGCTGGTGGCACGGTTTAGGCTGCGGCTGGTGGTCTTCTGCCCCATGCCGCCAGCCATAGCCACCACCTCACCGGTTTCGTTGTCCACGATGGTAATGGCAGACTGGAGTCTCTGGCCGCTGCTGGAGGTCACATTCAAGTTGTTTTGGTCCTGATAAACCTTGTCCACCGCGGCCTGCACCGCAGGATTCATACAGGAGTAGATCTCCAGGCCGCCAGAAAAGACCTGGTCCTTGGCGTACTGCTCAGACCAGTTGTACGTCTCAATGAGGTCATCAATCACATCGTTTATCACCTGGTCTTCATACCAAGAGTACACCGTGTTGCTAGAGGGATTATTCTCCGTCCCTTTGCCCCCTTCGTTAAAGACCAGTTCCTCAGCGATCGCCTCGTCATACTCCTGCTGGGTGATATATCCCTGATCTTTCATCGCCCAGAGGATGGTCTCCTGACGCTCTTTATTGAAATCTCGGGAGGTCTTGACCTCTCCTGTTTCCTTGTCCTTAACCTCTAGTCTGCCCAGAGGATCATACTTAGACGGGTTGTTGGTGATCCCAATGAGGCTGGCACACTCAGCCAGCGACAGTTCAGAAACATGTTTGCCAAAGTACTTGTAGGAAGCAGTATAGACCCCGTTGCATCCCTGACCCAAATAAATATAATTAAGGTATGCTTCCAAGATATCCTCTTTAGAGTAATTCTTCTCAAACTCCAAGGCCCGGAAAATCTCCATCACCTTCCGCTTGACCGTCACATCATCATCGCTGGTCATGTTCTTAATCAGCTGCTGTGTGAGGGTAGAACCGCCCTGAATATCCTTGCCCGTGAACATCAAACTGACTGCCTTGGCTGTGCGGACCCAGTCCACACCTTTATGTTTGTAAAATCGTTTGTCTTCGATGGCAATTGCAGCATTCTGTAAATTCTTAGGAATCTCAGACCTGTCCACCCAAACGCGGTTTTCGTTGCCGTAAAGGCTCTGGGTGGTCTCATAGTTCGACGTCTCTGGATTCTTGGTCAGAATGGTGCTGGTTAAATTCAGATTGTAGTCGGTCATTTCCAAACCAGCTTTGGGGATAATCACATTTTTAACGTAAATCGCCGCCATACACAACAGCATGGCCCCAGTGATCAGGCACACCAGCAGAATGGTCATACCAACCTTAAACGCTTTGCCGTGCTTTTTCCCCTTTCCTTTGGGATTGCGTCCTTGCCGCCGGTCCTGAGGGCCGCGCGGGTCCCGATGGTCTCGGGAATCCCGCATATCTCGGGCACCATATGAGGGGTCCCGAGGATCTCTAGGGGGGTGGTAAGGGCGTGCATCTCGATTATAGTCCAAATTGACACCTCCGCGTATCATTCCATACTCTTATGCGCCGCAGGCATCTGGCCGTTAGAAAGCGCCAAAAACCTGCACCACAAAATTTCATAACCGCGTTTATTCTATGTATTATACCACAGGATCATAATTTGTCTATCCATCCGTGAGAAGGTTTTTGAAGAAAACTTTGCCGAAAACTTTTCTGCCCTTTGCTCTTGCTTTTTTCATTTTCACAGGGTACAATGTGTGCATACAGACAAAGGAGACGCTGCAATGAGTGAAGAATACGGCGCTAATTTTATCACCGTCACCGATGAGGACGGCAACGAATTTGAACTGGAACATCTGGACACCCTAGAGTTTAACGGACAGACCTACCTCGCTTTCTTCCCCACTGTGCAGGAAGGCGAAAACGAAAACGATGAGGACCTTGGCCTCGTTATTCTTAAGTCCATTCAGGAAAATGGGGAAGAGCTTCTCTCCACCCTGGATAGTGACGAAGAGATCGACGCTGTCTACGAGCAGTTTATGAAAGAACTGTTCTGTGAGGACGACGAGGGAGAGGAGTCCCCCCTCTCTTAACATTCTTAATATAATGCTCTGAAAACACATTATTGCACGCTGTGCAGCGTACAATAAAAATCTACCCTGCTCGGTGCGTGGAACTGGACCCTTTTAAACCCACATTTTTTTTACGGGATGCTCACTCGCTGTGTGGATCGCAGGCCTCCCGGCTTCGGCCGGAAGTTGGAAGCGATGAAGCACTGCGGAGGCAACCCACCTGCCATCTCGTGCAGGTTTTAATTGGGTCCCCACGGCCAGAGCGGGGTTCCCTGCATCAGTCCCCTTCTGCCGAGCCTGGAATGGTCTCGGCTATTTTTTTGCCTTTTTTCTACCTCCCCTTTGTCAAGTATACAGAATGACCAAATTCCCCCATGAATTATTGGTGCATATTTTCTCTCAGTAGGAACTTGCCAGTTTCCTTTATCAATGCTATACTAAAGCCGTAGAGCGGTAGACCATGTTTTGTGGTCAAACCGTATAAAACACTTTGAGTTATTTTGGAAAGGATGCGATTCCCTATGATCAAAGATTTTGGTTTCATCATCCCTCAGAACTGTCAGTTTGGTATGGGTGCCCTGAAGAAGCTGCCTGACTTCCTGAAGGCTGCTGGTTCCGACAACGTGATGCTGATTTCCGATCGTGGCTTGGAAGCCATCGGCGTTGTGGAGAAAGTCCGTAACATCATTAAGGATGCGAACCTGAAGTACAGCGAGTATCTGGACGTGCTGCCCAACCCCACCACCACCATCGTGGACGAATGCGCTGCTCAGTACAAGGCCAATGGCTGCACCGCTCTGATCGCTCTGGGCGGCGGTTCCCCCATGGACGTTGCAAAGGCTGTCGGCGTGGTTGCTAAGTTTGGCGGCACCATCGGTGACTACGAAGGCGTGGGCAAGGTTCCCGGCCCCATCGACACCCTGATTGCCGTTCCCACCACTGCTGGTACCGGCTCTGAGGTTACTGTCGCTGCTGTTATCACTGACGAAGCTCGTAACTACAAGCTGTCCGTCCTGGGTCCCGAGATCTCCCCCACCTACGCTGTGCTGGATCCCGAACTCATCATGACTGCTCCCGCTTCCGTGGCTGCTGCTTGCGGCGTTGACGCTCTGATTCACGCCATGGAGTCCTACATCAACACCGATGCCAACCCCTTCGCCGCTGCTATGGGCGAGAAGGCTATGGAGCTGATCGGCGGCAACATCCGCAAGTTCGTCGCTCGCCGCAATGATGCCGACGCTGCCTGCGCTATGATGCTCGGTTCCACCTTCGCTGGCATCGCTTTCGCCAACAACCGTCTGGGTGACATTCACGCAATGTCCCACCCCGTCTCTGCATTCTTCCATGTAGCTCACGGTGTGGCCAACGCTGTCCTGATGCCCACCATCTTTGAGTTCAACGCGCTGGCTGCTGACGAGCGCTATGCTAACATCTATCAGTACATCACTGGTAAGGAAGCTGGCCCCGACTTCGAGCCTCAGATGCTGTGTGACGCTCTGCGTCAGCTCAACGCTGACCTGGGCATCCCCGCTTGCCTGGCTGACGTGGGCGTGACCGAGGATAAGATTCCTCAGATGGCTGTTGACGCTATGAAGAGCGGCAACGTCACTGTCAACCCCAGAATCACCACCGTCAAGGACGTGGAGGCTCTGTATCACAAGGCTATGTACAAGTAATCCTTTCGGGGATCGCAACAAAAAGTAGCCTCACTTTTCATCCCTTTCTTTAAAGGTGATTTTTAGGCATTTGTCCCCCGGCAGTCTTGCTTCAGCAAGGTTGCCGGGGGTTTTTTATCCCTGCTTGGAAAAAGCCCAAACCATCCCTCTTTGTTTGTACCACAGGATGGTTTGGGCTTTCTTCTATGGCGCGGCAAAACTTCCTCCTCATTTGGGGTAAGAACGCCACCCCTCCTTCTGAATATCATCAAGGCCAGACAACGGCAGAAGAACTCGTGCAGTAAAGCAGTCTTCCTCATGAGAGAACGAGGCAATCCCCCCATACTGCCGCGCAATGATGGAGACAGAGAGGGTTCCTGTTCCTAACTCATCTCTCTTGGCGCTTCGGAAGCCATTTTTCTCCCAATGCACTGGCGCAGAGTTTGTGTTTACTACCTCAAGCATCAGTTTCTTCTGAAGAATCTCACAGCGAACCCGAATCCATTTGGGATACTCTGGGTCCTGGCGATCCAGCGCATCCAGCGCATTTTCCAACAAATTCCCCATAATGGAGCAAAAGTCCACATAAACCACCTGGGGCAGTTCCCGAAGCTGACCTTTTACCAGAAACTCTGCTCCCCGCTTTTGGGCGGCAGACCAGTAGTGTGCAACGAGTGCATCCACAATGGGAACCTCGAAAAACGCCATCGGCTTTTCCAGCAACGGCTTTACATTCGTTGCATACTGCTCCAGATAACCCGCCAGGGCTTCGGAATCCCCCTGGTCGAGCAGGGTGTGAATCACCCGCAGGTGTTGACGCAAATCATGGCGGATTCTTCTGGCATCCTCTACCTGACTAGACAGCTGGGCATAGTGCCGCTCCTCTAACTTGAGAAGCTGCTCTGCATGGGCGATCTTCTGTGCATAACGAACGCGGAAAGAATGGGCAGATGCGACATCCAAATATTCCACCATGATGGCAATGTCCATAAAACAAATAACGCCCAACTCTGTGAACCGGGCAGATATCATCGGGGAGAAGTCGGAACACAGCAAGTCGATCAGCATAAACAACCAAACTGTTACTGACGCTGCTCCCATCAGTCGATTGGGAGAACCAGAAATCACCATACGCAACGTCAGCGCAATGCCGCAAAGGATTGCGCCCCATTGCAGCAGCCGTATCCCTCCATAAAACATCTGCCCAACCATTCTCACAGAAGAACACAGGGAGAGCAGCAGGATGAAGGCACACAACACAACCGCACCTATGGAATACCAGTTTATAAAACGGGCTTTGGCATCTTTCCAGCCAAACTGCAAGGAGTAGACCCAATGCGTTGCAGCGTGACAACCGAAATAAAACAACATTCCCAGCTGATACCATGGGTAGACCGGAAAAAGTATCTCACTGCTAATCAAGGGATAGGCTAGATATCCCACTGCACTGATACAGAGAACAATCATCGCCAGATTGCTTCCCTGCCGAGAACGAACAAAAAGACTGATGGACAGCACCATGGTCAATAAAATCGCGACCATAGAGATCGCCAAAAAGGACTGATGGGACTCTGCGATGAAATACACATTAAGGGGACGACCCAGAATTGGCGGAGCACTCAGACCACTGAGTCCATGATACAAACTATCTTCATCGGAATAATGGAGCAGGATCTGGACCTCTCCAGAAGCCCAAAAAGTAAGGATCTGATCCTTAAAAAACTCTCGATGATTCCCCGCCATGTCCAGATGTCCCATGGACAAGATCAGATTCTGGTTTACATAAAGCCGATACGCAGAGAACGTCTCAGGGACCTTTAACACATAGGACATTGGGGTTTCTGGAACAAGGATGGTAAGACGATAAGTCCCACGTCCTTCCCGAATATCTTTGGTCCCCTCATGCAGAGAGCGCAGTTCGTAGGAATGGAGGGAGAAGTCATCCTCTGGTGTCAGCAGGACACCAGGATAAAATTCCCAATCTTTTGTTAGATGGTAAGCGCTGCTTTGATCATCAAGATACGCATGCCGCAAATCCAGAACTCCTTCAACGGGTTGCTGACAGCCATTGGTATACTGATTGTCATGATGATATAGAAACAGGCAGAACAACAGCACTAAAACAATCGTCAGTGCTACGGTTAGCCCCTGACTAAATTGATCCCGACGGATGCCGTGTTTATCCCGTTGATTCGCCATGGGTATCCCTCCTCTTGTGAGGTGTGAGGAACAAACGTGCCAGAAGTCAGCTTGCACAACCGACACACAGGAGCATTACACGCTCCCCCACAGGAAGCGGGCAATCTCTTTAGATCTTTTGCGAGAACACATAGTGCAAATAGTCCCGCTTCACCTGGCTGGCTCCACGCTTGCGAATTTGCACATGTTCACCATTGTCCATAACAAAATCCCCTTCCCCTACCGAAGCAATTCGATCCATATTCACTAGAATCCCTTTGCAGCAGAGAAGAAATTGCCGATAACCCTCCAGCATCTGCGAGAGTTTCTCAATGGTCATATAGGATTTCACCGGACCACCATCCGTATGAAATAGCAGTGCATTCCGCTGGGCTTCAATCCAGATGATCCTTTTCAGCGGGATAGAGATGGCTGCCCGATTAGAAATCACACTGATAACAGCATTGTCGCTCCCCATTCGGGAGAGACAATGCTGAAGGGCCTGCTCTAAATCCTGTTCCTTCACCGGTTTGAGCAAGTAGTTGGCCGCATCGACCTCATAACCTTGGATCGCGTAGGAGTCGCTGGTGGTGGTGAACACAATTTGGCAGGAATATCCCCTGCGGCGCATCTCATGGGCTGTCTCCATCCCGTTGGCACCTGTCATAAAAAGGTCCAGCAGCACAATGGAAAACCGATCTGCTTTGGGAGAGTCCAGAAACGATTCTCCACTGTCAAAGTGAGATAGATGAACTTCCTCTCTCTGCTGCCTTCCCCAACTCAAGACTATATTTTCTATATAGAGTCGGTCTTGCTCTATATCATCGACAATGGCAATTTCCACAGCTAGTCCCCTCTTTTCGGCCAAAAAATCACTATTTAGACACAATTATACAAATTTATTATATCGCTAAAAGCCAAAATCGACAATGTCATTTTCTCACGAAATATGTCCTTTTGTCCCATGTCCCTTGTAAAGAACGGAC
>JAHHRP010000001.1 GCA_020025735.1 Evtepia sp. | reverse complement strand
GATGTGATGCGATCTTGAAAATTGTTTGCATAGTCACCATAAGCATCGTTGGGATAGCCAACGTATAAAGAAAGAGCAATTTTTTGTTTTTTCTGTTCACCGTACACAGTTATATAGGGATCATTTGCCTCCAAATAATTTTCTATGCGCGAATAGAAACACCGATCATCTTCACCGATATGAGTTGCGTTTTCTTCTGTGGGAGGATCTTTTTTTAGATCATAACAATAAGCAATATTGTCTTTTCCATCCGCACCTTTTCCGTCCTTGATGCGAATGCCGATGTTTTTCTCTATGCCATTGAAGGAGATTGGTTCACTATAGCCTTGATATAAGGTCGCTGCAGCATGGCAAGGAAAGGAAAATAAAGCGAACATTAGAACGCAGGAGAAAATCAAATTTAAAAGATTTTTCATGGATACCGTACTCCTGTTTTTATGTTTTTATATTGGAGGATATCGTCCAAATCGTGTAAATACAGGCTTAATATGACGTTCAAGAAGAGGAGAGGAACCATTAAAGGTAAACTTAACTTGTTTACTCGTATTACCATGAGTATATACCAATGGCATAATTTGCCGATTGCTTTATGAACATAAAAGAGACATAGTAATTCTGTGCTATCCCTTCAGCGCTGGGCAGGCAAGGATGATTCCGGCATGAGAAGGGCGGCGGTCTCCACATGAGCGGTGCGGGGGAAGAGATCCGCCGCTTCGGCAGTTTGGAGGATATACCCCCGCTCGGATAGGAGGTTTACATCCCGGGCCAGCGTGGCTGGGTCACAGGAAACATAGACCAGGCGGCGGGGGGACATTTGAACGATGGCATCAATGACAGGCAGCGCCAGTCCCTTCCGGGGCGGGTCCACACAAATGACATCAGGGTGCAGCCCCCGGCGTGCCAGTTCCTGAGCGGCCTGTCCAGCATCTGCACAGAGAAACTCTGCGTTGGAAATGCCGTTGCGCTGGGCGTTGGCACGGGCATCCTCTACGGCAGTGGAAACCACCTCTGCCCCAATGACCTGTCGGGCCTGACGGGCCATGGCAAGGGTGATGGTTCCAATGCCGCAATAGAGATCCAGGACGGTTTCTGTCCCCGTCAGCCCTGCGAAGGCCAGAGCGCGGCCATAGAGAACTTCTGTCTGCGCCCGGTTGACCTGATAAAAGGAGGGGACGGAGAGGCGAAACGTCAGACCACAAAGGGCGTCTTCTAAAAAATCCTGCCCCCAGAGAAGGTGGTGCGTTTTGCCAAGAATCACATTCGTTTGTTCTTGATTGACGGACAGGACCACGCCCACCAGAGCTGGTTCTGCTTGCCGAAGGGCTTGGAGAAGGGCATCTTGGAATGGGAGCTGTCTTCCGTTGGCAACCACTGCGCAAAGGGTCTGCCCCAAACGGTTCACCCGCACATAAAAATGACGAATCAGACCCGTGTGGGTGCGTTCGTCATAAGCAGGAATCTTGTGCTCTGCCATCCAGGCCTGAAAAGCCGCCCGCAGACGAGTGGCCGGTACGGGTTGGAGGAGGCAGTCTGGGGCATCAATGACCTCGTGGCTCCTGGCGCGAAAAAATCCCACCCGAGGCCCCTCAGCCACGGGGAATTGGATTTTGTTGCGGTACCGGAAGGGGTCTTTGGCACCGTGGATGACGGAGACCGTCCCCTTCCAACCGCCGATGCGCTGGAGCGCGTCCTGAACTTTTTGACGCTTGAAGATCAGTTCTTCTTCATAGGTCATGTGCCGCAGCTGACAGCCACCACATTTTGGATATTGGGGGCAGTCGGGAGCCTGACGTGCTGGGGAGGATTCCGTCACTTGGACGACACGGCCCCAGGCGGCGCGCTTGCCGACCTTTAGCAGCTGAACCTGGCATACCTCCCCAGGCAGCGCTCCCTTGACAAAGACTGCCTGGCCGGATAGACGGGCAACCCCTTCCCCAGCACTGCCAAAGGTTTCTATCCGAAGAGAATGGATTTCGTTCTTTTTTGCCGCCATGGACGCCTCTCCTTTTGACTTGGATTGTTTCATTTTAGTATACCATAGGAGAAGTTCCGGGAGCAACCGTGATTTTTCGTTGGATTTTCTACGACTTGTTTACAGTTTCCTCTTTTTTCTGCTTGGTAAATGTGGTATAATACCGTAGCTATTGGGGCCGGAATCCTGATTTGCACGGGGAAAGAGGCCTGATTTTTGTGAAAACACAGTGGATTCCACTTTTGAAAGGATCTATACCGTTATGGGTTTTTTGACGAAATTATTTGGGACGAACATGGCAAAGGAAATCAAACGTCTGGACCCCATCGTTCGGAAAATTGAAGCATTAGAAGAGGAATATAGAGGGCTTACAGATGCCCAACTCCAGGCCAAGACAAAGGAGTTTCGGGAGAGATACCAGAAAGGTGAAACCTTGGATGATCTGCTGCCGGAGGCGTTTGCAACTTGTCGGGAGGCGGCTGACCGCGTCTTGGGCCTGCGCCCCTACCGGGTGCAGTTGATCGGCGGCATTATCCTCCACCAGGGGCGGATCGCAGAAATGAAGACCGGAGAAGGCAAGACGCTGGTTGCGACGCTGCCTGCTTACCTGAATGCGCTGACAGGTCTGGGTGTACATATCGTTACCGTTAATGACTACTTGGCCAAGCGCGACAGCGACTGGATGGGAAAAGTCTACCGATTCTTAGGCCTGACCGTTGGTTTGGTGATCCATGGTGTGGACCCGGCGGGAAAAAGAGCAGCCTACAACGCCGATATCACTTACGGCACCAACAACGAATTCGGGTTCGATTACCTCCGGGATAATATGGCCATTTATAAGGCGGAACTTATGCAGCGAGGCCACACGTTTGCTATCGTGGACGAGGTGGACTCCATCCTGATTGACGAGGCTCGTACGCCCCTTATTATTTCTGGTATGGGTGAGCAGTCCACTCAGCTCTACACCCTGGCAGACAACTTCGCTGCCGGTTTGGAAGGCTTGGTGAAGGCCAACGTAGATGACAAAGAGGAAGAAGACGAGAATATTGACGCCGATTATGTGGTCAACGAAAAGGCCCGGGCTGTCACCCTCACCGCTCGAGGAATCACCAAGGCTGAAAAAGCCTTTAATATCCAAAACCTTTCTGATCCCGAAAACACCACCCTCTCTCACCACATCAATCAAGCCATCCGAGCAAGAGGTCTTATGAAACGGGATATCGACTATGTGGTTAAGGATGGCGAGGTCATCATCGTGGATGAGTTTACTGGCCGCCTCATGTATGGCCGCCGCTACAACGACGGTCTGCACCAAGCCATCGAAGCCAAAGAAAAGGTTACTGTGGCCCGGGAGTCCAAAACCTTGGCGACAATTACCTTCCAGAACTACTTCCGCCTGTATAAAAAACTCTCCGGTATGACAGGTACTGCCTTGACCGAAGAGGAGGAGTTCAGCGCCACATATGAACTGGATATCGTAGAGGTGCCCACCAATAAGCCCCTCGTTCGGAAGGATCACCCAGATGAGGTATACAAAAACACCACGGGCAAATACCATGCCATCGTCCGGCAAATTGCTGCCTGCCACGAAAAAGGACAGCCTGTCCTGGCTGGTACCACCTCCATTGAAAAATCTGAGGTATTGTCAAAACTCTTGACCAAGCAGGGAATCAAGCACAATGTCCTCAACGCCAAGAACCACGAGAAGGAAGCGGAGATCATTGCCCAGGCAGGTAAATTCGGCGCCGTCACCGTGGCCACCAACATGGCGGGCCGTGGTACCGACATCATGCTGGGGGGCAACGCAGAATTTTTGGCCAAAAAAGACCTGCGGAAGTCCGGGCTGTCTGACGAGATGATCGCGGAAGCTACCGGGTTTGCCGAGACAGACAACGAAGAGATCCTTAAAGCCAGAAAGATGTTCTCTGAGGCGGAGGCAAAGCATAAAGAAGAATTGGCACCTGAGGCCGAAAAGGTTCGGGATGCCGGCGGACTGTTTATCCTGGGCACCGAGCGCCACGAGTCCCGCCGGATTGATAACCAGCTCCGTGGTCGGTCTGGCCGACAGGGAGACCCCGGTGAGAGCCGATTCTATCTCTCCATGGAAGATGACATCATGCGTCTGTTCGGCACCGAGCGGATGCAAAATATGATGGAAACCTTGAAAATTGATGATGATACGCCCATTGATGCAAAAATCCTCTCCGGGGCCATCGAAAATGCACAGAAAAAGGTGGAGTCGAAAAACTTCCAGGCACGAAAGAACACCCTGGAGTATGACGACGTTATGAATGTCCAGCGTGAGGTCATTTATAAGCAGCGGCGTCAGGTGCTGGATGGAGAGAACATGGGTCAGTTCATCCGGTCTATGATTAGTCGGTGGATTGAATCTTCGCTCCGGGGGCACTTGGGTGAGAATAAGCATCTTACGGCAGAAGCCTATCAGATGGCCGTCGAGCCGTTCCAGGGCCTGTTCTTCCAGCCGGAGCAGTTCCAGTACACCAGCAAAGAACTGTCCCAGAAGAATGTGCAGCAGCTGATCGAAGAATTGGATCAGGCGGCACAGACTGTATATAATGCGAAAGAGGAATCCCTAGGCGAAGAACTCATGCGGGAACTGGAGCGGGTGATGATGCTCCGAGTCGTGGATGAGTACTGGATGGACCATATCGATGCTATGGAAGAGCTGAAGAAGGGAATCCAGCTGCGGGCCTACGCGCAGACAAACCCTGTGGACGCCTATAAAAAAGAAGGCTTTGAGATGTTTGAGGCCATGATCCAGGCGATCCAGGAGGAGACCATCCGCCGGATTGTGGCTGCCCGCGTGCAGACCAATGAAGTGCGCCGGGAGCGGGTTGCGAAGGTCACCGGAGAGTCTGGTGGCAGCGAGGAACCACAGAAGAAAACGCCCATCCGAAAGACGGTTAAGATCGGTCCCAATGACCCCTGCCCCTGCGGCAGTGGCAAAAAGTATAAGAAGTGCTGCTATCTGAAGGATAAAGCCGCCCAGTAAGCTGCTGCGGGCCGGGCCGCGCCCTGAGGAAGAGGAGGTCTGCCGATGTCATTTACAAAGCAAACCAAACATGGTGTGGTCTTTCACACCGCCGACGCATTTACTGCTGCCGGCGGCGTAGCCCATGGCTTTGCCACCAGATTGGGCGGGGTGAGTACCGGGCCTTATGCGGAACTGAATTTGGGCATCACACGGCCGGATGAGCGGGAGGCGGTGCGAGAGAATTACCACCGTTTTTGTGCTGCCATTGGCGCCGATGCAGCGTGCCTTGTGATGACCCATCAGGTCCATGAGGCTGCCATCCGAGAGGCAACGAAGGCCGATGTCCTGCCGGATCTGCTGGACCCCATCGACTATCGGGTGGATGGCCTTGTTACCAATCAGCCTGGCCTGTGCTTGACGATCTATTACGCCGACTGCCTGCCGGTGCTGTTGTATGACCCCCAAAAAAGGGCCATTGCAGCGGTTCACTCTGGATGGCGCGGCACCAGCCTGGGGATTGCACCAAAAGCAGCGAAGAAATTGTCGGACCTGTATGACAGTGACCCGGAAGAGATCCTGGCTGCCATCGGACCTGGAATCGGCCCCTGTTGCTTTGAGACCCACGAGGATGTCCCTGCTGCTATGGCAGAAAGGCTGGGAGAAGAAGTTTTGGCCTTTTGCCAACGGCTGGAAAACGATAAATTCGCCGTGGATTTGAAGGAAATTGTTCGCTGGCAGCTGATTCGAGCAGGACTGCGGGGGGAAAATATAGATACGTTGTCTCTGTGTACTGCCTGCCACCCAGAGTTATACTGGTCCCACCGGAAAATGGGTGACCAGAGAGGAAACCAGGCAGCTATGTTGCAGCTGTTGCCTTAATGGGGCCTGTCATCCCGTTGTAGTTATAAAGGAGTCGATCTTCCATGCACAAATTATCCCGACCCGAAAACAACGGACAACTCCGGCGGACGCTGGAGCGTTTCCGCGAAAAACGCCAGGAGGAAAGCGTTAAGCATCCTCTGCGTGCGTGCATCCCCTTCCTTTGTGTGGCAGGGATAGTGATGACAGGAACCGTAAGTGCAGCCACCTTGACGGTTTGCTATCAGGTGGAGGCACAAGGACGTTCGCTGGCGTTCTTTCAAGATGAAACCGTTTATAACGCAGCCCTAACGCAGGCAGAGGATCGGGCGTCCAAGATCTTACAGAGTCCATACTCCATGGAGCAGGATCTGTCCGTGAGCACGACCGTAGCCCCCAAAGACCAGGTGGCGGCGGTATCTGGAGTTGCAGGTTCGCTGCTGGAAAGCATCCCGGAACTAGAGCATGTATACACGCTGTCGGTGGATGGCGTACGTGTGGGAGCAGCGGCAGATGCAGCAGTGATTACCCAGGCGCTGAATTTGGTCAAGGAGCGGTACACTACCCCTGAGACCCGTTCGCTGCACATTGACAGCCAGGTGGATATTCGCTATGAATATCTCCCTGCAGGGACTGGAAAAGCGACCGCAGAGGAACTGGCTGCCACCTTGATGAAGACTACGCCCCGAACCTTTGACTATACCGTACAGCCTGGGGATACCCTGGCGTCCGTGACCGAGCTGTTTGCCATGACGGAGGAGCGATTTCGGGCATTAAACCCCGACTTGCCTTTGGAGATTCAAGTTCCACTCTCTGCTGGTCCTATGGACGAATATCCTGAGGAGGACGAAGAACTGACGGCAGAAAGTACGCAGATCCCTGCCGATGGCACCCCTGAGAAACCCCAAGCGGCAAAAACCCCTCAGCCGGAAGAACCGGATTTGGAAAAACTGCTCGGGGATCAGATCTGGATTCCCCTGCCAGAAGGAGTACAGGTTACCATAGAGCAGGCGTGCCCCCTGCTTTTGATCTCTACGGTAGAGGAGATGAATCTCACCCGTGAGATCGCCCCCGCCCTGGAAACCCAGGAGGACCCAACGATGTTTGTGGGCCAACAGCGCGTGGTGCAGGAAGGAGAAGCCGGACAGATGGAGGTCTTGGCTCGGGTAGTCAAGCGCTGCGGTGTGCCAGTGGCCAGCAATGACTTGAATACAATGGTGCGATCTGCGCCTACGGCATTGATCGTTGGCACAGGAGTAAAACACCTGCCAGAGCTTCCTGAAGGATGCCTCTTCTTGTGGCCTGTGCAGGGGCCGATTACCTCGGACTTTGGTTATCGGTTCATTTTCGGAGAAACCAATTTCCATCGGGGCATTGATATCGCAGCACCTAGTGGCACCGCCATCAACGCCGGTGCCGATGGTACGGTGGTTTTTGCCGGAGAAAGAGGGTCTTACGGCAACCTGGTTATCCTTTCCCACGGCAACGGCTTTTTAACCTATTATGCCCACTGCTCCAAACTCCTGGTGCAGGCTGGAGATACGGTTGCCCAGGGTCAGCCCATCGCTGCTGTGGGTTCCACAGGACGCTCCACTGGCCCCCATTGCCATTTTGAGGTGCGATATCAGAATGAACTCATTGATCCCTTATTCTATCTGCCAGGGGAGAATAATGCACCTGCCCGCCTGGAGGAACCAGAGAAGGAAGAGCAGGAAGTGCCGCCAGAGCAAGAGGAACAGCCTCCTGTTGAGCAACCCCCGTCAGAGCAGCCTCCGCAGCAGCCCCCTGTGCCAGAGGAGCCAATGAAGCCAGAGGAGCCTGCGTTGCCGGAACCGCCCAAGCAACCCAACGAAGAGGAAACGCCCGGAAACGGAGAGAGTATCCCCACCCAAGAGGGAGCAGAGATCGTCCCATAGAGACAAAGGACCGAACCCCAGCGGGTTCGGTCCTCTTTTACCTCTACCCTGCCGCGCGCTCCAGCAAGACTTTACCAGCAGAACGCGCAAAGAGACGGGCACCGGCGAGGGCTTCTTCCAGAGAATTGCCATGGCTGCCAACTTCCACCAACAGAGAGCCTTTGGTCAGCTGCTGGTTGAAACGGGCGGTACGCAAGGTGATAGGGCGCGCCAACCCAGGCCAGAGAGAGTTCATCTGCTGCTGGAGTTCCATGGCCAAAGCCAAATGCTCTGTCCAGTCAGGGAAGTAGGCACCAGCATCGTCTGAACCTACTACCAGCATAACTTGGGCGGTCTTGACCCCGTCAATCTGGAGGACAGGTTTATAGATGGTGCCATCACTGCCGATTAGAGCATCTCGATGGATGTCGAGGACCATCTGAATGGTGGGGTATTGGGCTAAGTATTGTTCAACGCCTGCGCGGGAGTTGCTGTATGCATCGTTGTAGGAGGGATAGTCATAGAGTGTCTGGTCGTGTAAAACATTAAGCCCCATTTCTTCAAAGATCCGGGCAATTTCATCGCCCACCTTGACGATGTTATACGAAGTGTCAGTAGTTCGAGCCACCCCTGTTTCGGTGTAAGGCTCTGTGCCATCCCGGGCGAAGGACTCTGTGGCGTGGGTGTGCATAATGAGGACCTGTGGACCCGTTTCAGCTGGCTGGAAGGCCAGGGAAGAGCCGCCTTGCGCTACCGCATTCAGATCTACGGTTTTCTCTGTGCGGTTGAACAAAGAGATTCCTTGGGCATTGAGATAGCCAGTACCGCCGCCAGAAATGGTTTTTTCCTGGATCTTATCTGGGGTCACAGCTTCCAGTTTCGGCTCCGCCTCTGCCTCCGCTGGGGGAACAGCTTCTGCCTCGCCATCGCCGGCAGCGGCTGCGGCCCACTGGGCCAGCATAGCAGATTCTCCCAGAAGCAGCCGATAGAGAAAGGGCACAGGCCCGTCCTTTTCTTCCGCAGAGAAAGGGGGGGCTGCGCCCCAGGACCCTGTCAGAAGAGCAAGGGGTTGGGGCAGACTGGTGGTTCCTATTACCATGGTCAGTCCTCCCACGGCCAGCAGGCCAGCCAGACTGCGGCGCAGAAAACGGCGGACCTGTCCCACAGATTTTCGTGATTTCATTCTCATATCCTCCTCCCGTATGCCTTCAGCTTATGCAGCGTAGGATGGAGGTTAGAACTTGCTCGTCCATCTCCAAAGGAGGCGATTCCCATGAAAAAAGTTTGGAACTCTGCCCCTGCGCTTTTGCTTCGGGAAGGGATCATGCTCTATTTCAGCAGAAGAGTTCCGCAGGCAGCCGCTTGCCTGGCGTATTTCGTCCTGCTCACGGTCTTTCCCATGCTGATCTGCGTTTCTTATATCCTGGGCTTGGTGAACATTGACGTGGTGGCCCTTATGACCCAAATGCAGAATATCCTCCCCAAGGCTGCGTTGGATATGCTGGAGGGATACTTGCACTATATTTCCAGCCATCAGACCCCAGGGCTTTTTTTGGCAGGGTTGTTCGGGTGCTGGTTCTCTGCTGCTGCGGCGTTTCGTACCATTACACGGGTCATTGTTGATATGTATGAAAACGTCTCACAATCTATGGTGAAAGGCTTGGTGGTGAGTATCCTGCTCCCATTTGCCCTGCTCATCACAGTGGATCTGTCGGTCATCGTAGTGGTCACCAGCCAGAGGACGCTGGATGCTGTGGCCCAGCGCGTTCCATTTTTGAATGGTCTGGTGGGCTTGTGGTCTTGGACCAGATATGTGTTGCTGTTTTGCCTGTTCTTCCTGTTCATTCTGGCGGTACTGAATCTAGCCTCCCCCATTGGGACCCCCAGACTGCCAGTGATGGTGAGTAGTTTGGTTTCCTCCTTAGCATTGGTGGTGGCTTCGGGTGTGTTCTCGTGGTTTATCGGACTCTCCTCCCGGTATTCCCTGGTATATGGGTCCCTGGTCTCCCTGATTATCTTGCTGCTGTGGCTGTATCTTTGCGGACAAATCCTCTTTATTGGCATTGTATTTACCAGCGTGTGGTACAGACATTGGCGGCCGGGAAGACAGGAGTGACCCATGAGGAACGGCAAGAAAAGTCATGGAGAGGCAATTGACGCGAATTGCTGTGCTCTACGGAGCAGTGTGCCCCTTGCAGTCAGGAAGAACGAACTTCCGATCCAGGAGAAAACAGAACCAGCCGCTGTGGGAAGCAAGCTTCCTGCAGCGGCTGCTTTGTCATGAGGAGTCCTTGTTCTTGCGGCCGAAGAGGAGGAGGCAGACTTGTCTTGCAAAACCTGTGTGGCTTTGTTCTAACAAAAGCAAGTGCGTTCTAATCCTCAAAAAATCCTTGAGAGTGATCTCCCGGTTCCAAAAATTAACCTTTTTCCAAGGACCTGCGACCTTTGTGACTCTTGTCACTGCGGGGGGATTGTGCTATAATATATCATCACTTTAGCACTGCCCTTGGCGTGCGATCCTGAATCGTTTGGCAGGACGTTTCCTGCCTGGAGGGTATCCCTATGCGTCAGCAAACCTTTCAAAAAGCCCTTTCCAGAATGACGGAAGCGGGCTTTCGGCTGTTTTTCGTGGCCAGCTTGCTTTTTGCTGGCCTAACAGCCTTGTATAACCCTTGGTTGTGCCTGGCAGAACTCATCCTGATTTTTGTCCTTTATTTGTACTTTCAGACGGGAATCAACCGTCGTCGGAAAGAAGTGATGGCATATCTGGACCACATGACCAGTGGCGTTGATGTGGCCTCCCGAAGGACCATGATCTCTTCCCCTATGCCCATTGTTATCTTTCGTCCCGACACGGATGATATCATCTGGAGCAATGAACGGTTCCTCCATCTGACCGGAGACCCAGATCACCTGTTTGAGACCAAACTCTCTGCCCTTGTCCCCTCCTTCCAGGCCCAGTGGCTGCTGGATGGAGAGACGCTCAGCCCTGAACTCGTCCCAGTAGGAGAAAGTCTATATCTGGTGTTTGGCAATTTGGTCTGCACCGGAGGCGAGGATGAGTTCTTGGCTACAACCTACTGGGTGGATGTGACCCCGTATGCACAGGCAGCAGAACGCTTTGAGACCACCCGGCCTGTCTTGGGCATCGTCCAGGTGGATAACTACGAGGATCTGGGCCGCGGCCTGGAGGAGAGTGAGCGTTCTACCATCCGGGCTGAAATTAATCGCCGCCTCACAGAGTGGCTGGAACCATCCCAGGGAATGCTTTGCCGTTATGACCGGGATCACTACCTGCTGCTGGTGGAGGCAGGACAGTTCCAGAAATTCTGCCGGCGGAAATTTTCTGTTTTGGACGAGGTTCGGCAGGTACAGAGTCCCAACGGCGTAGCCGCAACCCTCTCTGTGGGCTTCGGGCGCAATGGGGAATCCCCCAAACAGCTCTACCAGTTTGCTTCCCTAGCTCTGGATATGGCCCTGAGCCGAGGGGGAGATCAGGTGGTGGTGAGGGATGGAGCAGAATTTTCCTTCTTCGGTGGGCGATCCAAGGAGATCGAACGACGGACAAAAGTGAAAAGCCGTGTGGTAGCTTCTGCCTTCTCAGAACTGCTGGCCAGTACCGATCAGGTGATCGTTATGGGCCACAAATACCCTGATCTGGATGTGCTGGGCGCTGTGGCGGGTGTGTGTGCCATTGCCCGAAAAATGGGGGTTTCCATTCGCGCTGTGCGTGCGCCGTCCCCTTACCCAGCAGAGGAGCAGACAAAGCAACTGTCTTTGCTGCCTGAGTACCAAGGCGTTTTTGTCCCTCCTGATGAGGTGATCCATCTAGCAAGACTCAATTCTATCGTAGTTGTGGTAGACACCAATCGGCCTGAGCAAACCCAGGTGCCGGAATTGCTGACCTCAGGGGCTAGAATTGTGGTCATTGACCACCATCGTCGGGCAGCTTCCTACATTGAAAAACCAGCTTTGAGTTTTCATGATCCCTACGCATCCTCCGCCAGCGAACTGGTGACAGAACTGGTCCAGTATATTTTGGACACCGGTGACCTGAAACGGGCAGAGGCGGAGGCTATGCTGGCTGGTATTGTGCTGGACACCAAGGGATTTACTGCGCGTACTGGCAGCCGGACCTTTGAGACGGCGGCATTCCTGCGAAAATCCGGGGCAGATACCGCGCAGGTCAATAAGTTCTTCCAGAATGACCTGCGGGATACAGTAACCAAGTTCCAAATTATCCAAGGGGCCAGCACCTATCATGGCACCATGGCCATCGCATTGACCGATCGGCCAGTGGGCCGCGCCATCGCTGGGCAAGCTGCGGATGAGCTGCTGAATATTGCAGGTGTGGAGGCATCCTTTGTCCTCTTCCCAGAGGCTGGGCAGGCCTATCTTTCAGCACGTTCCAACAGCAATGTTAATGTGCAAGTAATCAGTGAAATGCTCGGCGGCGGCGGCAATGCCGCCACTGCGGGGGCACAGTTCCCAGGAAAAACCCCCACCGAAGTCCTGCCCATGCTGCAGGAGACCATCGACACCTATTTTGATGATGAAGTGTAGCCAATGATGCCTTTGCAAAGGCAAGTTTATTGAACGATTTTGGAGGTAAAACCAATGAAAGTAATCTTACAGCAGGATGTGAAGGGCCAGGGGAAACGAGGCCAGCTGGTAACCGTCTCCGACGGCTATGCCAGGAACTTCCTCTTCCCCAAAAATCTTGCCGTGCCTGCTAACGCTGACAACATGAACAAGATGGTTATGCACGACAAGGCTGTAAAGGCCCAGATGGCAGCGGAAAAGGCCGAAGCGGAAGCTGTGGCAGAGAAACTGAAGGGAATCGTGGTGAAAATCCCTGCCAAAGCAGGCACTGGTGGACGTCTATTCGGGGCTGTAACCAGCAAGGAAATTGCAGAGGCCCTTCAAAGCCAGTTCGGGCTGGCAGTTGCAAAAAGCAAGATCGTTCAGGAAGAACCCATCAAGAGTTTTGGGACCTATCAGCTCAAGTGCAAGTTGGGCTATGAGGTCGTAGGAAAACTCAACGTTGTAGTCAGCGAGGAGAAGTAAGCCCCCTCCCGTCTGCCAGAAATGGTGGGTGGGAATTCCCTGTGTAAAGGTGGTGTGTGTCCGTGGATGAATCCCTCTTGCTGCGCCAGATCCCCCATAGTGTGGAGGCCGAACAGGCTGTCTTGGGTGCCATGCTCATTGACGCCCGGTGCATCCCAGATGTGGTGGAGAACTTGACCGGTGAGGATTTCTACTTAAAAGCCAACCGGGACATCTATGAGACTATCTATACCATGTTCAACTTCTCAGCTACCATTGACCCGGTAACTGTCCTGGATCAAATGAAGTTGACAGGGGTTTACGACGAAAATACCTCTCGCAGTTATCTGCTCCAGCTCATGGAGATTACCCCCACCGCTGCCAACGTCAAGGAGTATGTCCGCATCGTCAAAGATAAGGGCCTGCTGCGGCGCATCGCAGAGACTGCCGGGGATCTTACGGCCCTGGTGCAGAAGGAGGGAGAAACAGCCCAGACTGTGCTGGACTTGGCGGAACAGCGGATCTATGCGATCCGTCAGGGCCGCAGCAGCCAGGGCCTAGAGCCGCTGTCTAAGATCCTGGTGGATGTGTTCGAGCGGTTGCAGGAGCTGTCAGTGAGCGGGGCAGAAGTGCCAGGTATGGCTACCGGCTTTGCTGACCTAGACCGGACGCTAACGGGCTTTCATGGCTCTGAACTCATCTTGCTGGCGGCACGGCCAGGAATGGGCAAGACCTCTTTTGCCCTGAATGTACTGCTGCATGCTGGAAAATTTTCCGGCAAGAGTGTGGTGTTCTTTTCACTGGAAATGAGCCGAGAACAACTGGCAACACGCCTCATTTCCAGTGAGGCTTTTTTGGACAATAAAAAGCTGATGACAGGAAAACTCTCCCCCGATGACTGGGACAAAGTCACCCTGGCCGCTGCGGCCTTGGGACACACAAAAATCTACATCGATGACAACCCCTCCCTCTCAGTGGCCGACATGAATGCTAAGTGCCGACGCATTGACAACTTGGGAATGGTGGTCATCGACTACTTACAGCTGATGCAGTCCTCTGGCAGCACGACCCGCTACGCCGGGGAGAACCGCCAGCAGGTGGTGGCAGACATCAGCCGCGCCTTGAAAATCATGGCCAAGGAACTCCATGTCCCTGTGCTGTGTCTGTCTCAGCTCTCCCGCGCCAACGAGAGCCGGGCAGATAAGCGCCCCATGCTTTCCGACTTGCGGGAGTCAGGGGCTATTGAGCAGGACGCTGATGTGGTCATGTTTCTGTACCGAGACGACTACTATAACAAGGACAGTGATAAGCGCAACCAGGCCGAGTGCATTATCGCCAAGAATCGCCGGGGGGAAACCACCACCATCCCCCTCCAGTGGCTGCCGGAATTCACTGCCTTCTCCTCTGTGGAGCGTAATTATGAAGAACCTGATTGAATTGACCGCCCAGGCGGCGGCTTTTGCTGACAAGTATTCCATGCTGCCCCAAGGGGGCAGCGTTTTATGCGCCCTGTCCGGTGGAACCGACTCCATGGCGCTGCTGGCGGTGTTGGAAGTGCTGGCCAAAGAACGAGAATTTACCCTTCATGCAGCCCACTTTAACCACCAGCTTCGAGGGGAAGAATCCCAGCGAGATGAGAACTTCGTCACAGACTGGTGTCAAAAGCGGGGCATCAACCTGGTCGTAGGCAGAGGCGATGTGGCCAAGGAAGCCCAGGAACAGGGAAAAGGCGTGGAGGAAACCGCTCGCATTATGCGCTATGCGTTCCTCACGGAAACCGCCCGTGCGTTGGAAATCGACAAGATTGCCACTGCACACAACGCCGATGACAACGCGGAGACCATTCTGCTCCATCTGGCACGGGGAACCGGACTAGATGGGCTAACCGGCATCCCTCCTGTGCGGGGTATCCTTATCCGACCGCTACTGGATACGCCACGCGTTGACATTGAAGAATGTCTGACGCAGTCTGGGATTCCCCATGTGGAGGATAGTTCTAACCAGAACAATATCTATGCCCGAAACCGCCTGCGACAGGAAGTCATGCCAGTGATGCGTGAGCTGAACCCTGCCTTCGTGTCTACCCTCTCTGCCAATCTAAGCCACCTGCGGGAGGACCGAGATCTGCTGCACAACATGGCAGAAAAAATCACCAAACAAGCCCAGGTGGCCGAGGGAAGGGTAATCATTCCTGTCAGAACTTTGGTGGGCCTTGCCCACCCTGTGGCTGTGCGGGTGGTGAAACAGATGCTGGCCAAAATTGATCGCTTTGAAATTGCCTCTGTGCATTTGGAGCAGATCTTAGCCTTGGCTGCTGGCTCCTCCCCCTCCGCCACCATAAACCTGCCAGACGGTCTGTTCGCCTGGCGAGAGTATGATAAACTGGTGCTGTGCCCCTCAACAGCCATGCCCAATGGGTTCTCTCTGCGATTGCTCACAGGACCAGGTGTCTTTGCCCTGGACAACGGGTGGGCGATTGAGGTCAAGGAAACCCTCTGTCCCGAAATCCCTGCACAAGGGGACTATGAGTGGCACATCGACCAAGAGACAGTCACATTTCCGCTGGTCCTGCGCGCTAGACAGGCCGGTGATCAGCTTCGCTTGCCAGGCAGACGGGCCAAAACACTGAAAAAATGGTATATTGATGAAAAAATCCCCCGGCAGCGGCGGGAAAACCTGCCCGTGCTGGCAGATGAGGCCGGCTTGTTGGCCGCAGCAGGGCTGGGACCAAACTATCCCAGGTTGGCTACCCCAGGTCAGCCCGCGCTGTTCATTCGTTTGATCCCCAAAAATAAACCAGAGGAAAGGAACGAAACACGATGATGGAACAGGATATGCAGCAGATCCTCTTTACACAGGAGCAGGTGTCCGCCCGTATTCGGGAAATGGCAGCTGAGATTACCAGAGATTACCAGGGGAAATCCCCCCTGGTCGTTGGCGTTCTGCGGGGCTGCTTTGTTTTTATGGCCGACTTGGTCCGTGGGCTGGAACTCCCTTTGACCTTGGACTTTATGTCTGCCTCCTCCTATGGCGCAGGAACCACCAGCTCTGGGTTGGTGAAGATCCGCTTGGATCTTCACGATGACATCGCTGGGCGAGATGTGCTGCTGGTAGAGGATATCCTGGACACAGGAAACACCCTGTCTAAACTGGTGCAGGAACTGAAAAACAGAGGCCCTGCTTCCTTGAAGCTGTGCGTTCTGCTGGATAAACCAGAGCGGCGCACCAAACCAATCGAGGCAGACTATGTTGGCTTTACCATTCCTGATGCGTTCGTGGTAGGCTGTGGCCTGGACTACGACCAAAAATATCGCCAGCTTCCTTATATCGGTATCTTAAAGCCTAGCGTGTATGGAAATGATTGAACCCAGGTATCTTGCGGCAGATAATATGCCGCGAAAAGGAGTGAGATCCATTTGAAACAGAACGCAAACCTCATGCGCAGCTTGCTGATGGTACTCGGTGTCCTGATCGTCATCTTTCTTGTGACTGGGGTCCTTCGTACTGGGGATCACCATGGTGAATACTCGTATGCAGATATCCGGGTGTTGTTTGAAGAGAGAAAAGTGGATAAGGTGTTGGTGGAAGATGACACACTAACCCTTACCTTGAAAGAGCCGCAGGATGGCAAACAAGTGATTACCTATTCCATTTACAGTTTCCAGCTCTTCTATGAGGACTTCAATGACCTGGTCGTTCAGCAGCTCCACGATGGCGTTATCTCTGATTACGACTACCCTGAAAGCCCATCCCCTGCTTGGATGAGTACCATATTGACCTGGCTGGTGGTGCTGGCAGTGATGGCTTTGCTGTGGTATTTCCTCTTCCTCCGACGCAGCCAGAACAGCAGTGGCCCTTCAGCCACGCAGTTTGGCAAGATCCGGGCCAAGACCCTGGCGGAGACGGGAAGAACAGTGACCTTTGGAGATGTGGCAGGAGCTGACGAGGAAAAGGAAGAACTGGAAGAGGTCGTAGACTTTCTCCGTCAGCCTGCGCGGTATACGCAGTTGGGCGCCCGCATTCCCAAAGGCGTGCTGTTGGTTGGCCCGCCAGGGACTGGTAAGACCTTGCTGGCTAGGGCCGTGGCAGGAGAGGCCGGCTGTGAGTATCTCTCCATCTCTGGCTCAGACTTTGTGGAACTTTACGTCGGCGTGGGTGCCTCCCGGGTGCGGGACCTCTTTGAAGAAGCCAAAAAGAACGCACCTGCCATCGTCTTTATTGATGAGATTGATGCCGTGGGCCGGCAGAGAGGCACCGGGTTAGGCGGCGGCCACGATGAGCGGGAGCAGACCCTGAACCAACTGCTGGTGGAAATGGATGGGTTTGCGTCCAATGAGGGGGTTATTGTCCTGGCGGCCACAAACCGGGCAGATATCCTGGACCCTGCCTTGCTTCGTCCAGGGCGATTCGACCGACAGATCTATGTGGGTCTGCCAGACATCAAAGGGCGTGAAGAGATCTTGCAGGTTCATGCCAGAAACAAACCTCTGGCAGATGATGTGGATCTGCACACCGTAGCACAGGCAACCGCTGGCTTTACCGGCGCCGATCTGGAAAACCTGCTCAATGAAGCAGCCCTTCTCTCTGCACGGGAGAAACGCCCCTTTATCAGCATGGATCTGCTCCATGAGGCCATGCTGAAGGTGATCGCCGGACCAGAGAAAAAGAGCCGGGTGGTCCCGCCCCATGCCAAAAAACTGACGGCATATCATGAGGCTGGGCACGCAGTGGTGATCCACCAGCTCAAAACCCAGGACCCTGTTCATCAAATTACCATCATCCCACGAGGACCTGCGGGTGGATTGACCATCTCTCTGCCAGAAGAAGATCGGATGTATCAGTCCCGCAGGGAACTCCAGGAACGGATCTGCACCTGCTTGGGTGGCCGAGTGGCTGAGGAACTGGTGCTGGGGGATATCTCCACCGGAGCCTCTAGCGACTTGCAGACGGCAACCTCCATTGCGAGAAGCATGGTAATGAAGTATGGGATGAGTGACCGGCTGGGCGCGATTTCCTACGACAGTGACCAGGAGGTGTTCATCGGCCGGAGTATGTCGCAAGCCAGAGCTTACTCAGAAGAGGTGGCTGGGCGGATCGACGAGGAGGTCAAGGTGCTGCTGGACAGCGCTTATGCCCGCTGCCAGGAAATCCTCTCCCAACATCG
The DNA here is from genome assembly GCA_020025735.1 of Evtepia sp. Lineage (GTDB taxonomy): Bacteria > Bacillota > Clostridia > Oscillospirales > Oscillospiraceae > Evtepia. Next base: position 40,858 of record JAHHRP010000001.1, on the reverse strand, counting down.
TGAGGAACTGGAACGTACTGCCCAGTATCTGCTGGAATTTGAAACCATGTCTGCGGAGGACTTCCAACTGGTCTTCCAGGATCCAGAAGCCTTGGAACGGCGGAAGGAGGAGGAACGGGCCAATCGGTTGAAAGCCGCGGAAAAACAGGCCGCAGAGCAGGCCCGCCTTCAGGCAGAACGGGAGGCCGAGATCGCACGACGCCTTCAGGAAGCAACAGAAGCGCTTAGAGCTGCGCAGGAGGAGGAAGAGAAACCAAAGGACCCTGATCCCTTCTGACTGTCTGTACCTGATCCAACAAAACGGCGCTGTGTGTACACAACCAGACCCCACAAAATAAATGGAAAACAACTCCCCCTGATGCAGGAAAAACAAAACTGCATCAGGGAATTGTTTTGTGGGAAAATAGAAAACGGAAGAAGAAAACCGCAGGGAAGCACAGGGGGCTTTTCTGCTTCATTTTTCATGCCAGTACCGCGCAGGGGGTAAAAATGAGAAAAAACCGTGAAAAAGCAGGGATTTTATTTGCTTTTTCCGCGCCAGAGGTGTAAGATAACCGAGTATCCTTAGACACACCCGCTATATGGGCAGAAACCGGGGGACTCCCCCCATGATGGAGGTTGTAAGATGAATTATACCTTTGACCACTACCAGGAAAGTGCAGATTTCCTCTTGAGTAAATTAGGTGGCTTCCGTCCCAAGGTTGCAATGGTCTTGGGTTCCGGTCTGGGCTATCTGGGGGACTTGGTAGAGAATCCTATCGTGGTGCCCTATGGTCAGATCCCACACTTTAAACACTCTACGGCACCAGGACATAAGGGGCAAATGGTCTTTGGCAAACTGGCCGGGAAAGATGTGGCCGTGATGCAGGGCCGCGTCCACCACTATGAAGGTTACTCTTATGAGGAGGTCAGCTACGGCGTGCGGGTGCTGCGCCTGCTGGGCTGCGACACCCTCTTCGTCACCAATGCCGCCGGCGGGGTCAACTGGAATTTTAAGGCCGGGGACCTCATGCTCATTACCGACCAGATTAAAATTTTCATGGAATCCCCCCTGTGGGGCGAAAACTTGCCCCAGTTCGGCCCGCGCTTCCCCGATGCCAGCTTCCTCTATACCCCCCGCCTTCAGGACCTTGCACGCCAGCAGGCACGGCGCTTGGACCTGGACCTGAAAGAAGGCGTCTATATGTACTTCCCCGGCCCACAGTATGAAACCCCAGCGGAAGTGCGGATGGCGCGTATCTTGGGCGCGGATGCTGTGGGGATGTCTACCGCCCCAGAGGTCATCACCGCTGGGCACTGCGGCATGGAAGTGCTCGGCTTTACGCTGGTATCCAACATGGCCGCTGGCGTGCTGCCAAAAAAATTGAGCGAAGAAGAAGTCCTGGAGGCCGCGGCCGCAGCTCGAGAGAAGTTCTCCGGCCTATTGCTGGCCTGCTTGGAACACTTGAACTGAGGAGACGGTATGAAACGAATTTTGCTGCATCACTGCCGGGCGCTGTTGATGGATCAGGAGAATACCCTGTTGGAAGGGGCCTATGTGGTAGTGGAAGGAGATACGATCCTCTCAGTAGGAAACCAGAGACCGCAGGGACCCTTTGACCAGGAAATCGATGGGAAAAATAATGTCCTTATGCCTGGACTGGTGAATGCCCACACCCACATCCCCATGACGCTCTTGCGGGGGTATGGCGGAGGCTGTGACTTGCAGACTTGGCTCAATCAGTGGATCTTTCCTGCTGAGGCTAAGTTAGACAGCCGTGCGGTCCAAGCAGGCGCGGGACTGGCCTTGGCAGAACTCATCGCCGGTGGTGTGACCACCATCGCCGATATGTATATGTTTACCCCAGCCATCGCGCAAACTGTGCTGGAGGCGGGCATCAGTGCCAACCTCTCCTGCGGCGGGGTGTACTTTGGTGCATCAGACGCATTTGGTCCAGAAACCTGTAAAGACTGCGAGAACCAGCGTCAGCTGACCGAAGAATGGCACGGTGCTGGCGCAGGACAGATCTTAGTGGATGCGTCTATCCATGGGGAGTATACCTCAAACGTGCCCCTGTGGAAGTGGATGGCAGACTATGCCCAGAAAAAAGGGCTGGGAATGCACGTCCACGTCTCCGAGACGCAGGCAGAGCATGAGGCATCCAAGCAGCGATGGGGAAAGACCCCTATCCAGATCCTGGACCGCTATGGCGTGTGGGATACCCGGGCCATCGCAGCGCACTGTGTTTGGACCACCGAGGAGGACTGGGCTACTATGGTAGAAAAAGGCGTGTCCTGCGTCCACAACCCTGTCTCTAACCTAAAACTGGGTTCCGGGGTGGCTTGGATCCCCGCCATGAAAAAGGCTGGGGTGAACATCGCCCTGGGCACCGACGGCGTTTCCTCCAACAACAACCTGGATATGTTCGAGGAGATGAAATTTGCTGCCATCCTTCACAACGGCGTCACCCATGACCCCTTGGCCCTGCTGCCCCAGGATGCGCTGGCTATGGCGACCCGAGACGGTGCCACTGCCTTGGGCCGTAAAACAGGTCAGATTGCCCCAGGATACACCGCAGACCTTATCTTGGTAGACTTCGATCGGCCTAGTCTTACACCCTGTCACAGTGTGGCAGATAACCTGGTGTATACTGCAAGAGGAAACGATGTGGTGATGAATATGGCCAGAGGGAAAATCATATACAAGGATGGAACCTTCTTAACCTTGGACCTGGAAAAAATCAAGGACGAGGTGAAAAATTATGCCTTGCCCCTGCTCTTCGGGGCAGACAAAGCCCTGTAAATCGGAGGGATCAGCTGTTTTGAAAGAGCAAAAAACCAACACATTTTTCGGCGGTGCGGCCATCTTGGCCGCCAGTATCGCAATCGTAAAGATCATCGGCGCACTCTATAAGATCCCCTTGGGGAGAATCTTGGGCGATGTGGGTTTCGGTCACTTCAATAACGCCTATGCCATCTACAACCTGCTCCTCATGGTCTCGACCGCCGGCCTGCCTGTGGCCATGTCCAAAACAATCTCTGAAGCCAATGCCCTCAACCGAGGGAACCAAGTCAACCGAGTCTTTCGAGTGGCTTGGGTAACCTTCGTGATCTTAGGAACCATCAGCAGCTTGGTCATGTTCGCCTTTGCCCAATCGCTGGCCGATTTGCAGGGAGATAGTCTCGCGGCTCCAGCGGTGCGGGCTATGGCGCTGTCCTGCTTCTTTGTATGTGCGATGTCTGCCTACCGAGGTTATGCCCAGGGACACTCAGACATGGTGCCTACAGCGGTTTCCCAGGTGCTGGAGGCCCTCACCAAATTGGGCGTGGGATTGGCGCTGGCTTGGTACATCCTCTATCTGGGGTTCGGCAGTGAGTTCTCTGCTGCCGGAGCCATCGGCGGGGTGACAGTCAGTGGATTTGTCTCCCTCGTCTACCTCATCATCCACCACCACAGACACCACGGAAAAAAGAACGCAGTGGCAACGGAGGATCCGCCCGATCGCCCAGGTCATATCTTAAAAACCCTCATGGCGATTGCGGTCCCAATTACCCTTAGTTCTTCCGTAGTCCCCATCACAACCTATCTGGATACTGTCCAGGTGCAGAATCTCCTGCAAAGCGCTCTGGGCTACACAGAACAGCTGGCGGTGAGCTTGTATGGCTGCTATCAGAAAGCAGTGACCATTTATAACCTGCCCGCAGCATTCATGGTGTCCCTGACCGCTTGTATCGTTCCTGCGGTCTCTGCGGCCCTTACTAAGAAAGATGCCCTGGGAGCTGGAAAAATTGCGGAGTCTACCCTGCGGGTGGGAGCCCTACTGGCTATGCCAGCAGGGATTGGCCTGGCTGTGCTGTCTGGACCAATCATCCAGATGCTCTATCCTGAGACCAACCAAGAAGTGGCCAGTCACTGCCTGTTTGTCCTAGGAATTGCTTCCGTTTTTGTATGTATTATGCTCCTGTGCAATGCCATCCTTCAGGCCAATGGCCGGGCTGGGCTGCCCATCTGGTTCATCGCCATCGGCAGCGCTGTGAAGCTGCTGGTGAATTTCCTGTTGGTCCAAATGCCCTCCATAGGGATCAAAGGCGCCCCTCTGGGAACCTTGGTGTGCTTTGTGCTGGTGGCAGTGCTGGAACTGACAGCCATCAAAAAAGTGACCCCCTATCCCCCACAATATCTGCGCGTGTTTGTGAAGCCAACCATTGCAGCAATTGTGATGGGAGCTGCTGCCTGGGCTGCCTATGGATTGCTGGTGGATCATCTTGGCAACACCCTTTCCGTGGCCGGGGCCATTGTGGCCGGGGCTGTGATCTATGGCGTGCTGGTCCTGCTGCTGCGGATTGTTTCCAGAGATGACCTCTCCTTAATGCCAAAAGGCGATAAGCTTGCAAAGCTGCTGCGGATTAAATAAAAATGCAAAGCCATGCTGCGGCAATCAATAGCCAGAAGGAATTGAGACAACAGAATTGGTACGATAGATTATGATAAACTTTGAACGAAAAGAAGCTTATAAGGTCGAAGATCTGCGCCAGTTGGTGGCATTGCTGCGCGGGCCAGGGGGGTGCCCTTGGGATGCCGCACAGAGCCATGAGAGTATCCGCCGAAACTTTATCGAGGAAGCCTATGAGGTGGCCGAGGCCATCGACGAAGGGGATCCCGTTCACCTGAAAGAGGAACTGGGAGATGTTCTGCTGCAAGTCCTCTTCCACGCCTCCATTGAGGAGGATGCCGGACGCTTCACGCTGGACGATGTGGCAGATGGGATCTGCAAAAAACTCATCTTCCGGCATCCCCATGTCTTTGGCGGCGGGGAAGAGACTGCAAGCTGGGAGGATCTGAAACGCCAGGAGAAGGGGCAGGCGACCTATACCGAGACCCTTCAAGGGGTGGCAAAGAGCCTGCCCGGTCTGTGGCGGGCAGAAAAACTCCAGATCAAGGCGGCCAAGGCCGGTTTCGAGTGGCCAAATGTTCAGGCTGCGATGGAGAAGCTGGAGGAAGAGATGGATGAGCTGAAATCCGCTGTGGCGGATGACACCAACGTAGAGGAAGAACTGGGAGATGTCCTGTTTGCGGCGGTGAAGATCGCCCGGTTCTTTCAAATAGATGCCGAGGATGCCCTGGCAGGGACGTGCGAAAAATTCGTGCGCCGCTTTGCTGGGGTGGAAGCGGCGGTCACGGCCCAGGGAAAAGACATGAAAGACCTGGATGTGTCCGCCCTTATGGCATTGTGGAACCGGGAAAAACACCCGGAAAACCAAGAGAGAAAGGGTAATGACAATGAACAAAACTGAACTGATCCTGAGCGTTGCCGAGGAGACCGGATTCTCCCGGAAAAACGTGGAGATCGGCCTGAACGCTGCCATCAACCTGATTACAAAGGCTCTAACCGAGGAAGAGAAGGTCCAGATCGTTGGCTTTGGCGCCTTTGAAACAAAGGTGCGTGCCGAGCGCATGGGCCGAAACCCTAAAACTGGCGAGGACATTCCCATCCCCGCCACCAAAGTGCCGACCTTTAAAGCCGGAAAGGCACTCAAGGATGCAGTGGATCAGTAATTTTAATACAGAACCCTCAACAGCTCCAGCGAATTTGCGCTGGGGCTGTTTCTATTTGTAAAAAAGATTGACAAAGTCCGAGTTCGGACGATATACTATCTTATAGTCCGAAATCGGACCAGAGGAGGCAGTGTGATGATCCAGCTGAGACCAGAAGTTCAGGAACTAAATCGAATGTATAAGGCAATGGATGAAACCTATCACGCCATAGCAGTCCGGGCAGGACTGTCTGACAGTGGCTTTTTGATCTTGTACGCCTTAGCAGAACTGGGAGACGGATGCGCTCAGAGGGACATCGCCCAGCATTTCTACGCCAGCAAGCAGACCATTCATTCCTCCATCAAGGCGTTGGAGAAAAAGGGCTACCTGACAGTAGAGCATGGGGCAAGACGAGAGCGACAAATCCACCTCACCCCAGCAGGGCGACAGAAGATAGAGGACGTCTTAGACCCCGTATTTCAACAGGAAAACCAGGTCATTGCAGAGATGACACAGGAGGAGATGCAAACCCTGTTGGACTTGAACCGAAAGTATGTGACAATCCACCAGCGGGTGCTGGGATGCAGAAAAGGAGAATAGACGTGCACATTTCACTTTCCAGCCACTTTACTTACTTCCGCCTGCTCCGCTTTACGATGCCTACCATCGTGATGATGATCTTTATGTCCCTATACAGCATTGTCGATGGCGTGTTTGTGTCTAATTTCGTGGGCAAAACAGCCCTGGCAGCAGTAAACCTCATCTTCCCTGTGTGCATGGCCTTGTGCACAATCGCCTTCATGGTGGGTACCGGCGGCAGTGCTGTGGTGGCCCGTACCTTGGGGGAAGAAAAGGAAACACTGGCCCAGGAATACTTCTCCCAACTCATCTACCTGACGTTAGCAGTCGGCTTGCTCCTGTCTGTGTTGGGCGTGGCCTTTACGCCTCAGATCGCCGCAGCACTAGGAGCGGAAGGAGATCTGCTGAAGGACACCATCCTATATGGCAGAATATTGTTTGGTGGACAGACAGCTTTTATGCTTCAGTCCGCCTTCCAGTGCTTCTTTGTGGCTGCGGAGAAACCTGGGCTGAGTCTGAAAATTAACATTGCCTCAGGTGTGACCAATATGGTGCTGGATGCGGTGTTTATCGTCGGCTTTCACTGGGGTCTGGCAGGTGCAGCAGCTGCTACCGTGGCCGGCCAGCTGGTGGGAAGCGGAATCCCTCTGGTCTATTTTGCCAGGAAGAACAACAGCCTGCTCCGTTTGCGTAGGCCTCGACGATTTTATGGAAAAATCTTGGGACAAGCCTGTGTCAATGGATCGTCAGAAATGGTTGCCAATCTGTCGGCTTCGTTGGTGAACATCCTATATAACTTCCAGCTCATGGCGCTGGTGGGGGAAGACGGCGTGGCCGCTTACAGCGTGCTCATGTATGTCAACTTTGTCTTTACAGGAACCTATCTGGGCTTTGCCCTGGGGAGCGCGCCCCTGGTCAGTTACCACTATGGAGCCGGGAACCGGGAGGAATTGCACAACTTGTTTCAGATGAGCAGACGCCTAGTGGCTGTGGCTGGGGTGCTGCTGACTCTGATGGCAGAGGCTTTGGCTGCCCTGCTTGTGGGGGCCTTTACCAAGTATGATCCTAGCCTGTATGCCCTCACCCTACGGGGCTTCCGGCTGTATGCTCTGGCGTTTTTAGCCATGGGTTTGAATCTGTGGAGTTCTGCGTTCTTTACTGCCCTGAACAATGGCGTGGTTTCAGCCGTCATCGCATTCCTGCGAACCTTAGTCTTTCAGGTGGCAGCGGTTTTGCTGCTGCCGCAAGTGCTTGCCTTGGATGGCGTGTGGCTGGCCGTGGCTGTGGCAGAAGTGCCTGCCTTGCTGGTCTCAGCCGCCTTCCTCAAGGGAAAGAGAAAACAGTATGGATATTAAAAAGGATGGGTGCTGTACTCGGTACAGCACCCATCCTTTTTAATTACAGTTCTTTGTACATGAAAACAGCGTTTTCTTTGCCCTTTTGCTCAACCACCGAGAGAACTTCCACAGAAACAGTCCGAGCACCAAAGCGGATCTCCAGACGATCACCGACCTTTACATCATAGGAAGCCTTGACCACCCGACCGTTGACAGAGATACGCTCATTGTCACAGGCATCGTTGGCTACGGTGCGCCGCTTGATGAGACGGGAAACCTTGAGCCATTTGTCCAATCGCACACGCTCACCCCCTTAACCAATCAGCCCAGCGTGCTGGAAAGGAAGCAGTGTGGCGACAGCATTCCCAAGAATATAGCGCTCGTCGATAGGCCCAAGACGCTCATCTCGACTGTCGGAAGAATTATTACGGTTGTCCCCCATGACGAACACACAGCCTTCGGGAACCTCCCAATAGGTGCCTTGTGCATAAGGCGTAGAAGGAGGGAGCATTGGTTCCAAAATATAGTCCTCCTCCAGTGGCTGCCCATCGACATACACGGTACTACGGTCGTAGTCGATCTCTACCGTCTGGCCGCCCGTGGCAATCACGCGCTTAACAATGGGCGTTGTGATGTCACCAAAATCTTTGTGCAGGACAACAATGTCCCCTTGCTGGGGCTGGTAGGCAAAATTTTGGAGAAAGAGCATATCCTTGTCATTGAGGGTAGGGTCCATGGAGTGTCCATCGACACCAATGACACGGCCAACAAAAGTGAACAGAATCAGCAGGAAAACCAAAGCAAAAGCTAGGGCCTGAAGCCAGCCGTTTATGTCAGCACCGAATGCGCCAGGTCGTTTTTCTTTCGGGGGAGTCTGTCCTGCCTGGGCCGTGTCGGAAGGTTGAGAAGAGACGGCCTCGTCCGAGGACAACGATGCTCTGTTCGGCGCATCCGGCGGAAGAAAGTGGGACATAAGGGGGGGACCTCCTTTGCAACTGAATGGGTTGATTTTTCTATTATACCCCCCTTTGTTCCTGTTGGCAACCATGGATTGTACGACAAAATTAGAAGCCGGGCAGTGTGACCATGCGAACATCAGAATGCCCTTGCAGAAAGGAAAACTCCCGGTGCTGGCAGGTGAAAAGAAAAACCTGCCTGGTTTGCGCCAGTTGGGTCAGAACATCCAAGGCCACTGCCAGACGTGAGTCGTCAAAAGCCAATAGAGCGTCATCCAAGACCAGTGGACAGCCCTGAGGATCAGGTAAAACCAGATCGGCTACTGCCAGCCGAAGAGAAAGATACAGTTGATCTGCTGTGCCCTGGCTGAGTAAAGCCAAGGGACGATCCGCCAAAGAAGCACCTTCCCGAACGGTGGCCTGGAATGTGCGATCCAGCGAAAGTTGAGAGAAACGACCAAGCGTCAGACGGTGGAAATAGGTGCCTGCCCGCTGGCTCAACTGTGGCGAGAATCGAGCGTGAAGATGGTTGTTTGCCTCCTGTAAGACATCCATGGCAATCTCCAGAGCATGATAGTCCCCTTGGAGCTTTGCAGCAGCCTCTTGCAGTTCATCCAGACGGGCATCCAGAAGCACTGGATCACCCAGAGCTGTGAGCTGGCCTTGCAGCCGGGCAATTTCCTGCTCTGTATGATGGAGGGAGGCAAGACAACGCTCGGCTTCTGGAGGGTGAGTTGGAGTGTCAGTCTGCTGAAGCATTGCAGCATAGTATTCTTTGAGGTGGCTCCGCTGAAGCTGCTGCTGGGCAATCTCTTGAGATAACACCACTTCCTCCTGCCGGCGGGTCTCTAAGTGCGCTCGCAGAGTCTGTATCGCTTGCCGGTCCCGTCGGTCACAGGACACTGTGAATAGGACAGCCAAAAGAAACAGGAGCCAGAGAACCACAACAGGCAGGACCAACAAGAATGGGGAAAGACGAACAGGAGAGGAAGGAACAAAAGATACCCCAAAGAGAACAGCCGCACAGAAGGAGAGCAGCAGCACAACGGCAAAAGCAACGGATCTCTTCCGGCGGCGACGGACGAGATTTTGTTGGTGCGCCCGGAGCGGCTCCGATAGATGGTCAGAGGAGTCCCTGGTGAATGCCTCCTGGCGAGACAACAGTGTTTGCAACTGCTGTTCAGCGGCCTCCAGCTGGGCGGCCGCCGCAGCACAGCGTTCCTCATTTGCACGCTGTACCTTATCATGCGCTAAGGCAAAGTGCGTCTCCCACTGGGCCTTTTCTTTCCGCAAAGACGCAGCACGGGCTTGGCACTGATCGAGGTCCTGGCGCAGAGATGCCGTTTGGGAAAGTTGTTGGCGCAGATCCTCCGATTCCTTCTCCAACTGGGGAAGCAGACCGCTTTTGTGGAAGCGTCGGCGATGCAGCCACGCCTTTAATTGATTGTGTGCCTCCGTGAAGGAGATCTCCTCCTCTCCAGAGGAGACCAGAGAGGCAATGCGCTTTTCCAGCTCCTGACTCTGGCTGACAGCAAGTCCCGTCTGACGGAGAAAAACAGAACGGTCAAAGACCTCTTGGTTGATGCCTGTGAGGATTTCTCCAACATTCTCCCCTGTCAGACCAGGAACGGGAAGGTTACTGTCTTGGTAGCGGGCACAGAAAGTCCCCATAGGAATCCCGTCAGCAGAGGTGCGGCGAAGCTCTAAAACCTGGCCTTCATATTCACAGACCAGCAGGCCCTCCATAGGCGCACCACTCCAGGGACGATAGCGGTTTTTATCAGCTGGAGCCCCTTTCCGATCTCGCTGACGGGTGTCCAGACCATAGAGCATGGTCCGAAGAAACGCACACCAAGTGGATTTCCCACCGCCGTTGGGCGCACCGATCAGCGTTAGCCCTGGCCCAAATGTCAAGGTGTCACCATTCAGACAACCAAAGGTGGCCGTTAGACGCAGTAGCTTCATGTGGGTTCCTCCCTCCCTTCCAGCGCAGCCAAGCCAAACCGGACAGCCCGCTCTAACAAAGGTCGTTCCTCAGGGGAGGCAGCCTCAATGCGCTGTGCCATGTTCCGTAAAAACAAACCAGTGAGCGTTTCCTCTTCCATCCGCGCCCAGAGAGAGCGGCTTAGCGTTGTATCATCAGAAAGGATGGCACTATAAAAGTATCCTGAGGCCAACGCGGTCAGAGCAGTTAAATTGGGCGCGTTCTCTGGGTCGCGGGTGCCCGTTAAATGCAGGTGAAGAATATCCTCCGAACGAGCTGTGCGGATGAAGGACTCCAAAGCCTGAACAGGATCGCGGTCCGTGATGTCCAAGGTGGGGGTGAGATACCGACGCCGAGCAAGAGGAACAAACTCCAAAGTGACGACACCTGACTCCAGATGCCCGATGTAGATCCCTTTGTCCCCTGTTTCATCAAACCCACGCCCCTCAGGGCAACCAGGCCAGGCATAATAGGTATTCCCCGCACGCTGTAAGCCGCTGGCTGCATGGATATGCCCCAGTGCCAGATAAGTCAGCCCGGAAGCAGCGATCTCCTGTGTGCTGATTGGTCCATACCGGCTGTGAGAGGAGGTGACTTCCCCATGAAAACAACCAAAGACCATGCTGTCTTTTGCCTCCTGTGCGCAAAAACCGGACAATGGTCCGTCCGTTCGATAGGGAGAAGTGAATGCACTGCCATAGACGACCACACCCAAGTGGGGCAAAGCCACGCGGGTCGGCGTGGGGGTGGTAAAGAGATGAACATGACTGGGCCAGGTCAGACGGCGATATGGAGAAGTACTGGTATAAGGATCGTGGTTGCCAGGGGAAAGAAAGACTGGCGCTTCGATCTCCTCCAGCCCTTGCTGGAGAAGCTGAAGGGTTTCTGGTCTGGCACGTTGACTGTCGAAAAGATCCCCAGAGAGGAAGATAAGGTCTGCTTGGACCTGCCGGGCAGTGTCTGCCAAACGGGTGAGCAGTTGGCGCTGCTCCTGACGCCGCTCAGCAGCACGATCTGGGGGTAGGGAATGAAAGGGGGAGTCTAAGTGCAGGTCAGCAGCATGAAGAAAGGTTAGCATAGTAAGACTCCGTCACTCACTCAGGTCCAAACGAGTGACCTGACAACAGCACTTGCGCTCTGTGTCGATGACAAATAGCACTGCGCCCAGTTTGTTTGGCCCATCCGCTGCCTCATATCGCCGGGGAAGCTGTCCTAAAAAACGGGCCACAGAGTTTTCTGGCTTTACCCCCAGCACCGAGCGGGATGGACCTGTCATTCCAAGATCCGTGATGAAGCCAGTGCCTTTGGGGAGAATCTGCCCGTCAGCAGTGGGAACATGGGTATGTGTGCCCCAGATGGCTTGGACACGACCATCCAGATACCAGCCCATGGCCCCCTTTTCACTGGTTGCCTCTGCATGGAAATCCAAGAAAACAAGATCCGCTTGCGCGCCTTCCTCTGCCAGAATCTGATCTGCCATGAGGAAGGGAGAGGATAGATTGGAATCCAGCTCAAAGCGGCCCATGAGATTCATCACACCCAGACGAAGACCATGGGGACCTTCATAAATCCCAAAGCCACGCCCTGGAAGATTGGGGGCAAAGTTTGCTGGCCGGAGAATATAGGGATTGTCTTCCAGATAGTCCTTGATCTGGAGCTTTCCCCAGGTGTGGTTGCCCAGCGTGATGACATCGGCTCCTGCATCAAAAATTTCTTCCGCATGATGGGGAAGAAGACCTAGACCAGCTGCATTTTCGCCATTCACTACGGTGAAATGGATGTTGTGTTCTCTTTGCAGAGTCCGCAGATGACGGCTCAGACAGGTTACCCCTCCCTGGCCGACAACGTCGCCCACGGCAAGAATATGAAGAAACATGATATTGGCTCCCTTCGGCATGGCATGAAAATAGTTTTCCTTATTATATGCTCTTTCCAGAGAAACCAAAAGAGCCAAAGAGAAAAAATGACAAATTTTTTGATCAATAAAAGTCCCCTGTCCGAAGAGACCGGACAGAGGACGGTTTGTCTGTTTAAAAATTTTATTTGGCGTATTCCACAATCTTGACTTCGCGCAAAAGATGCACTTTGATCTGCCCAGGATACTCAAGCTCGTTCTCAATTCGCTGGGCAATTTCTCGGGCCAGAAGAACCATTTCGTCTTCGCTGACGACCTCGGGTTTGACAATGATACGCACTTCACGGCCTGCCTGAATGGCATACGATTTTTCGACACCACGGAAGGAAGAGGTGACTTCCTCCAATTTTTCCAGACGCTTGATATAGTTTTCCAGATTCTCACGCCGAGCACCAGGACGGGCAGCAGAAATTGCATCCGCAGCCTGAACCAGACAGGCGATCACAGTCTGGGGTTCTACATCGTTGTGATGAGCATGGATGGCATGGATGACCTCCTTACTCTCCTTATATTTCCGGGCAAGCTCTACACCAATGGTGACGTGGGAACCTTCTACCTCGTGGTCTACCGCTTTGCCCAAGTCGTGCAATAGGCCAGCTCGCTTGGCTGTGGCAACATCTTCACCAATCTCAGCGGCCATAAGTCCTGCCAGCTGTGCAACCTCAATAGAATGATTGTACACATTCTGACCATAACTGGTACGGTATTTCATTCGACCGATGAGCTTAATCAGCTCAGGATGCAGCCCCATCACATTGGTTTCCAAAACAGCACGCTCACCCTCAGCCTTGATTGTAGCATCTACCTCACGCTTGGCGATTTCCACCATTTCTTCAATCCGGGCCGGATGAATACGACCATCCAAAATTAACTTCTCCAATGCCAGACGGGCAATCTCACGGCGGACTGGATCGAAGCAGGAGACGGTGATGGCCTCCGGCGTATCGTCGATGATAAGGTCTACCCCTGTCAGAGTTTCCAACGTGCGGATGTTTCGGCCCTCGCGACCAATGATCCGCCCCTTCATCTCATCGTTGGGAAGAGGGACAACCGATACGGTAACTTCTGAAACATGGTCCGCTGCACATCGCTGAATGGCAAGCCCAACGATTTCTTTGGCCTTGGCGTCGGCCTCTTCTTTGAACCGGGCTTCTGCCTCCTTGATCTTCATGGCAGCCTCGTGGGTAACCTCAGTTTCCAGCTTCGCGATGAGGTAAGCCTTGGCTTCCTCTGCTGTGTACCCGGAAATTCGCTCCAAGGTTTCCATTTGCTCTGCTTGGAGCTTGGCCACTTTCGCACGGGATTCTTCCAGATTCGCCAGTCGTGCGGCGTAGGACTCCTCCTTGCGCTCTACGTTTTCCAGTTTGCGCTCCAGGGTCTCTTCCTTTTGCTGGAGCCGTCGCTCCTGCTCCTGTAATTCGGAGCGGCGTTCTTTGATTTCTCTCTCATAATTGGTTTTCTCAGCCAGAATCTTCTCTTTGGCTTCTACCAGAGCTTCCCGCTTTTTGCTCTCAGCGCTCTTAATGGCCTCGTTGATGATGCGCTTGGCCTCTTCTTCTGCACTGATGATCTCCTTTTCCGCAACCTTTTTACGATATAGGATGCCCAAAGGAATCCCTATGACAAGCGCGACAAGAAATGCAATCACGCCAGTTAGAATGTAGGACAGCATATTGTCGGGACACACCTCCGTTTCTGTAAGATTTCGCATAAAATTGCCCACGCCGACTCCCGAATGACAGGAATTCGACGCAGCAGAAAACGAACCAAAATTCTTGCGCCCTCCCTGGCAGGGAGATCGTGGACTTGTTCGCACATTTATACTGATTTTATTTTAATAGGCAAAGCCCTGTCTGTCAAGATACTTCCGTCTTCCAGTGGAAAAAACTTCCGGGAACCTCGCACACACTAGGACAGAAACAAAGGTAAGAACATAGAATAGAGAAACAACAAAAGGAGGAATTGCCGTGGAAGAACACTTGACACATTCCCTTCCTCAACAGGAACAAGACAAAAAAGAAATCTTTGCCCGGGTGTGGAAGCGAGTAATGGCAGAAAATGCAGACAGCTGTCCCATTACCTGGGAGGAGAACCAAGAACAGACGGATCTCGACGGTGAAGATGACAAGCAGATGCTGCTGCCCGCCCAAAAAACAGCACAAAAACAACATCGTCCACACGGAGATTTTCCACAAACATCAGGCGTGCTGGGAGAGTCTTGCCTAGAGTGTGGGCCGCTGCTGCAAGAACTCATTTGCAGAGAGTTGACGGATTGCCGGGAATATCAGGCCCTGGCTCGCAGAGCAGGAGGGACCCCCGGGAGAGTGCTGGCAGGATTGGCTGGAGAAAAAAAGCGCCGGGCAAAAAAACTCTCTGCAGCTTACTTCCTTATCTCTGGAATAAGATATTGGCCGGAAAGCGAAAAGCTGCCCCCAATCACCTCATACTTAGGCACCCTGCGCCGCCGCTTTGCCCAGGAACAGGCTACCATGGCTGCCTATCTCACCGGCACGGAAAGTACCTCTGATCCTTGCTTGCAGCAACTGTTCTGGGAACACGCCAGAGAAGGTTGGGAACAGGCTTGCCGAATCCGCAGCCTCGTGGAAAATATATGAATCTCCTGGCAAGCAGCTAGAATACAACCGCAAGGGGGCGGGAGGACAGTGCGTCCTCCCGCCCCCTTGCGGCTTGTTTATGGCTGACGGATGGTTTCTGAAATGTCAGTCAAAGCCCGGGAGACCTCCATCTCCCATCGGCCACACTTGGCCAGATCCCCCAGAGAGAGCATCCCCACGACTTTGCCCTCATCATCCACCACTGGAAGCCGCCGGATCTGCTGCCCCGACATCAGTCGGACTGCCTGCCGTGGATCATCCCCAGGAGAGACCACGGATGGATGCCGGGACATGATGGCTCGGACCGAAATCTGAGAAGGGTCCTCCCCAGCAGCAACACACCGAAGGATGATGTCCCGGTCGGTTACCACACCCAAAAGCGTCCCCGAAGCATCACACACCGGCAGTGCCCCCACATTGTGCCGGGCAAGAAGACGGGCTGCCAGAGCGGCACTTTCCCCAGGATCAATTGAGACCACACAGGGATTCATCAGCTGCTGTATTTGCAGATCGATCACCTCATTTCCCTCCCCGAAAAAGACGGGAGTTTGCACCACATAGTGTGGACAGAACTTGGCTGCCTTATGCCAGAAAAAAGTGCGTAGACAGGATTTTTTCCGTATTTTTCAAAAAAATAAAAAAATTTTTTAAAAACGTGTACGAAAACGTCCCCGTAGAAGGGGTGTTACCAGGTAGGGTGAGGAGGGATTTTTATGGGAAAGAAAAAAGTAGACCGACGAGGTGTGCTGGAACAAATGATGTCCCTGGCCGCAGGCGCGGCCAACGACGCTGTAAAACTGGCCTACCTCAGCGAAGAAAGAATGGAGGAGATTGATAAGCTAAACTTAGGCTGCCTTACAGAATTCAAACGCAGCAGCAACGGTGCTGTGGAAGTGAAACTCACAGATCGAGCTGCTGTGCTGGAAAAACTATTGGATCAGATGAAGGAGGATGGAAAGGGCGCCGCCGCCTTCTTGGAGGCTCTGGATCGCCCTCCCACCCAACAGGAGATGACCAGTCAGCGATGAGCCTGCGCTTTTCAGACAAGCAAAAACAGGTCCTTGGATGGTGGACCAGAGGCTCCCCTTACAAGGAGAAAGATGCCATCGTCTGTGATGGCGCCGTGAGAAGCGGAAAGACCATGTGCCTGGGCCTGTCCTTCATCCTTTGGAGTATGACGCGCTTCCGCCATCAACAATTCGCATTATGCGGCAAAACAACACAATCTGTACGGAGGAACCTCCTTTATAGTGTGCTGCCTGTGCTGGAGATGCTGGGCTTTGACTGGGAAGAGAAAATTTCAAAAAATTGGCTCAAGGTCCGCTATGCCGGCGTGGAAAACACCTACTTCCTCTTCGGCGGTAAGGACGAAGGCAGTGCCGCACTCATCCAAGGCATTACCCTGGCTGGCGTGCTGCTGGATGAGGTGGCACTGATGCCAAGATCCTTTGTGGAACAGGCCTGTGCCCGGTGCTCCGTGACAGGAGCTAAGTTCTGGTTCTCCTGCAACCCAGCTGGACCTGCCCACTGGTTTTACAGAGAGTGGATCTGTAAAGCAGAAGAGAGAAATCTGCTGCACCTGCGCTTCTTTATGGAGGATAACCCCACCCTGGCCCCAGAGACTAGACAGCGCTACGAGAGAGCCTTTCAGGGGGCGTTCTATCGCCGCTTCGTTTTGGGAGAATGGACGGCAGCCGAAGGGTTGGTATACGATTTTTTCGACGAAAATATGGTCAGACCACCCCCAGTAGGAGAGGCAGAGCGATGGGTTATCTCCTGCGACTACGGAACCCTGAACCCCACCTCTATGGGGCTTTGGGGGAAATACAACGGCATCTGGTACCGGGTGCGGGAGTATTACTACGATGCCAGACTCGCCCGGCAGCAGCAGACCGATCAGGAATACGCCCAGCGGCTGCGGGAACTGGCGGGAGGTCATGAGATCGAGGCGGTAGTGGCAGACCCCTCAGCGGCTTCCTTCCTGGAAGTGCTGCGCCGAGAAGGATGGAACGTGAGAAAGGCAAACAATGACGTGCTCTCAGGAATCCGGCTGACGGCAGATGCCTTGAAAACGGGGAAAATCGTGATTTGCACCCCATGCCAGGATGCCATTCGGGAATTCAGCGCCTACTGCTGGGACCTGAACGCCGGCGACAAGGATAAAGTGCGAAAAGAGTTTGACCACGCTATGGACGAGATTCGCTACTTCGTGGCCACGGTGGCAGCACCAGAAGAAGGGGACGATCCCTTCTTTGCTGGCTATGTGGAGAGGCGGCTCTAAATCAACCAGAAGGAGGATGAGATGGGACTTTGGAAAGGTAGAAAACATCAACCAACAGAAACAGTACCAGGCGCTATCCAGATGAGACCTGCACAGCGACACCCCTTTCAAATGATCGACGGGTATGTGCCCTTGCATCAGCCCGAGTTCTCGCTGTATCGCGCAATCCGGGAGGCGATTCCTGTGGTGGACGCTGCAATCTTAAAATTGGTGCGTCTGGCTGGAGGGGTAGCCGCTGTGTGCGAGGACAAAGCCGTGGAGGAAGAACTCAACCACTTCCTGCGCACCGTTCCAACCGGCTGGAATCAAAGAGGAATTCAATCCTTTTTGGACAGCTACCTGGACTGCCTGCTCACCTGTGGCAGAGCTGTGGGGGAAATTGTGCCAAGCAGGGATGGACGAGAAATCGCCGCCGTCCTGTGCGGAAATATCTCTGATATCGAAGTGAAAGAAGGGGACTCCCCCTTAGAACTCCACCTGGCCCTGCGACAGCCAGATGGACACACAGAGATCCTGCCTCGACAGGACCTGCTGTTATTTACCCCCTATCACGCCAGCCCAGAGAACCCCTACGGCCAGTCCCTCCTGCATGGGATGCCCTTCTTATCGAGTATCCTGCTTAAAATTTATCAGACCCTAGGGGATAACTGGGAACGCGCCGGCAATGTCCGATTCGCTGTTGTCTACAAACCAGAAGATGGCCTGGATCAGCGCCGCGTACAGGAACGAGGAAACTTGCTCGCAAAACGCTGGTCCCAAGCCATGGAAAACACCAGAAACGGCTCCGTGAGAGACTTCGTTACAGTCGGTGATGTGGAAATTAAGGTCATCGGAGCAGAATGTGACATTCCAGACTGCCAAACCCCTGTACGCCTGATCTTGGAACAGCTCATCTCCCAGACCGGAATCCCACCCTTCCTGCTGGGGCTTAATTGGTCCTCCACAGAACGCATGAGCAGCCAGCAGGCAGATATCATGACCAGTGAGCTTACTGCATTGCGCCGGACACTAACCCCTATGATGGAAAAAATTTGCAGGATGTGGCTGAGAATGCACGGGAAAAGTTGTGATTTTCAAGTCGATTGGCAGG
Organism: Evtepia sp.; assembly: GCA_020025735.1. GTDB lineage: Bacteria > Bacillota > Clostridia > Oscillospirales > Oscillospiraceae > Evtepia. The sequence continues at coordinate 22,586 of JAHHRP010000001.1, read as the reverse complement.
AAATTAATCTCCAGGATCAGGTCGAAAAAGCCCGCGCGGTCCTCTACCGGCAACAGGCAGAGCAGTTGGCAAATGATAGCCTGAAAAAGGAAGATAAGAAAAAAACCCAGGAAGAAAAGGAGGAAAGCCATGCAGACAGTGACCAAAGAAGCCCAGACCCAGGGACAGAATGACCCGGTGGCAGGAGCAGTGGCAGGAGAACTAGAAGCCATCAACAGTCTCAACGGCACCAGCTTGACCGAAGAGGAGATCTATACCTTCGCCGTGCGGCTGTGTGACAACCAGACAGACCGAGATCAGGAATATTTCAGCCGACAAGATCTGGAAAAACTGGCCGAACTTTTCGTGGGAAAGACCGGGATCTTTGACCACAGTTGGAGCGCAAAGGACCAGACTGCGCGGATCTATCGCACTGAGATTGTGGACGAGCAGGGAATGGTGAGTGAGGCCGGTGAGCCGGGGTGTTACCTAAAAGGATATGCCTATATGCTTCGGACGGAGGAAAACGCCGGACTCATTGCAGAAATCCAAGGAGGAATCAAAAAAGAGGTCAGTGTCAGCTGCGCGGTGGAAGGTTGTGTATGCTCTATCTGCGGCAACGATATTCACGATCGCTCTACATGCAGCCACGTTAAGGGGAGACTCTATGAAGGAAAACGCTGCATCGTTCGCCTGGCAGAGCCAACCGATGCCTTTGAGTGGTCTTTCGTTGCCGTGCCTGCACAGCCTAGAGCCGGTGTGGTCAAAGGCCTAAGAAAGGACGGAAACCTGGCACAGGTCCTGGCTGGCCTGGATAGAGAAGGAAGCTGGCAGGATGAACTGCGCCTGTTACAGCGTCAAGCTGCCGCAGGCCGCCGATACCTGGACAATCTGCGCCAGGAAACGGTGCGCTTGGGCTTGATGGCACAGGCAGGATTACAAGAAAAAACCCTCCAAACCATCGCCGATAAGCTGGAGGAAGAAGAACTGGAAGAACTGAAAGCCTGCTACCAAAAGCAGCTGGAAAAGCGGATGGCATTGCCCGTGCAGCTGCGCTATGGCGGGAAGGAAGATAGACAGACAGAGGATGACAAATCCTTTGTGATCTAAACCACAGGAATAAAAAAGGAGGAACTTCAACAATGGCAGTTGCATTTAACGGAATGGAAAGCCTGGTGGTTACATTCCAGGCAGGAGCAGTCACAGCAGGAAATTTTGCCGCAATGAGCGAAAACGACACGGTGAAAGACGCACCCGCTAGTACGGCTCCGGTGGGACTTGTACTTAACAAACGAGGGGAGCATGCTGCTGTCCAGATTCGCGGATATGTCAAGTGTAACTACACTGGCGGTACCGCACCCACTCTGGGCTGGAACCAGATGGTGGCCGACGGAACCGGCGGCCTGCGTCTGGCCGGCAGCGGTGAGACAGGTAGGGTCTGCTTGGTGGTTCAGATGGACACCAACAGCAAAACCATGGGCCTGTTCCTTTGAGAACAGAAAGAAAGGAGTCAGAAACTATGGCATATCAGTTTGAAACGGTGAAGCTCGACAAGGGGATGTATCGGGAGTCTGGTCGCTCCTTTACTAAGGTGCTGGAGCAGTGTGACCCCTCGGAACAATACAAGGGGACCCCAATGGAGAACCTCGACGCATTCCAGCGCCAGCTCAAGCGCTTTGACATCAAAGTGAAAGGCGCAGATTCTGACGTCGTCTCTAAGTTCTTCGCAACCTGGGAGTCGGCAGTCCTCTTCCCAGAATATGTCGCAAGAGCGGTCCGCCAGGGGATGGAGGAAAGCAATATCCTGCCCATGATGACCGCAGCAGAAACTAGAATCTCAGGCATGGATTACCGCTCCATCGCCTCTACCCCCACAGAAGATGAAAAATCCCTCAAAATGGTGGCAGAAGGTGCGCTTATCCCTGAAACCCAAGTCAAAGCCCAGGAAAATCTCGTCCAGCTGCACAAACGCGGCCGGATGCTCGTGGCTTCGTACGAAGCCATTCAATTCCAGCGCTTGGACCTCTTCTCCGTTACCCTGCGGCAGATCGGTGCCTACATTAACCGTATGCATGTGAGTGATGCCATTGATGTCCTCTTGCATGGCGACGGAAACAGCAATGCAGCCAAGGTTTACACCGTGGGTACAAGCCCCATCACTGGGACCGCCGGTACCCTGACCTATGACGCACTGGTGGATTTTTGGAGCCAGTTTGACCCCTATGCCATGAACACCCTGCTGGTAGGAGATGCAATGGCACAGGTCCTTAAACTAAAGGAAATGCAGGACGGTACCGCAGGCTTGACCTTCCAGGGTACCGGGAAGTTGGTCACACCGATGGGTGCAACACTGCTCAGAAGCAGCGCTGTCCCCTCCGGGACCATTATCGGGCTTGACAAAAATTATGCCCTGGAAATGGTACGCGGCAGCGACGTGCTGGTAGAGTACGATAAGCTCATTGATCGCCAGTTGGAGCGGGCTGCCATTACCTCCATTTCCGGCTTTGCAAAAATCTTCCAGGAGGCATCCAAGGTCCTGGAAATCGGCACCGTCAAGGGGTGAGCAGCATGATTCAGGAACAGGAGATCGTGGAGGTCGCCCTGTGTTTTGCTGGTCGGCAGCTGACAGATGGAGAGGCAGAAGTCCTCTCCATCCTGTGCGCTGCTGCCCTGACCAGCTGGCGTCAGCGCCTGCGGGAGGATGTACTGGAAGAGAATATCAGGGACCTGATGGTAGTAGCCAGCGCTTGGAGTGCTTTGGCAGGAATGACCGGAGCCATGGAACAAAGCAGCCCTTCCCCCCTCTCCTTTTCTGCCGGAGATCTCACGGTACATGCCCAGCAAAATCAGGGAGGTGATGCCTGCGCCAAAAGCCTCCAGAGTCAGGCAGAGACCTTGATGGCTCCCTATGTGCAGGATGGTGCCTTCGCTTTCTTGGAGGTGCAGGGATGAGCTTTGCCAGCAGTTTTGAGGCCATTGCCGCCAGGTATGGCCAGGAGGTGATCCTGTGCCGAAATGAAACAGAGATCGGACGGGGTAGAGCGATACTCCGCCCAGTCCTGAATCGACAGTGCCAGTGGCTGCCTTCGCAAATAGGAAATCAGCGCTGGGATCAGGTCCTGTGTCTCGCTCAGAGCGCAATTCCTTTCCTTACAGGACCGGAAGAACAGACCGTAAAGGCCGGAAAAGAACAATACAATGTCATCAATGTCCGCCCCGTAGAGGCAGGACAGGAAAGAATCTATTGGCGAGTCGTGCTCCAGAGAAGAGAGGAGGATGCTTTGTGACAACCCTCACAACACTCCGACAGGCTATGACAGATTATTTGACAGCAGCAGGAATCCCCGCCATGACAGCTTGGCCTATGGAACATCGGCAGGAACAGAAAGGACCTGTGGCTGTGGTTCAAATCAAAGAAGTCGAAGCCAGCGCAGCAGGATTTCAAAACTACTTGGGACAAAGCTACGACGATATCGCCAGAAAATGGACCGAACGCTACGGGCAGCGGGTGACCGTTAAGTTCCTTCTGACCCTGTACAGCCCAAGATCCGCAGGGGAGGAGGGCTGTCGCCTCCTGCTGGATAAGGTGGCTGCGGCTTTGCTTCAGGCAGGACCTGCTGGATTCGCCGTAGAGAAATGGGCCATGGGAGAGACGGACTTTGACCGGAACTGCGGAATGTTCCGCGGGAAACTCCAGGCGGTCTGCCGGGGAACGCTGGTAGCTGTGACAGAGGAATCAGGAGAGATCCTGGGCTTTGAGGTGAAAGGAGAGATCGTACTGTGAGTAATGTGGTGACCAGCCATGAGCGGCCAGGAGTATATTCGGTTTACGAAGCCTCCGCTGTGGTGACCTCCGCTGGTCGGAGGGGATGGGCGGCAGTGGCTGCAAAAAGTAAGACTGGGACAGCGGATACCCTCTATTCCCTGGGGAATTGGCGGGAAGCTGTCGAGATATTTGGGCAGGACGACACAATGGCAAAAATGGTAAAGGTTCTCTTGGCCAACGGCGCTGCCAGGGTGCTGGCTGTGCCTGTGGGGGAAAATGGAAATTATGCTGGCGCCTTTGCTCTGCTGGGGCAGCAGGAAAATGTGCGGGTGATTGTCTGCGACAGTGAGGATTTGCAGACCCAGCAGGCGCTGAGAGATCAGGTCGCTGCCGACGCCTTGGCAAGAAGAGAACGCATCGCCGTGGTTCCCGGTGGCCGGAATGAGACGGTTACCCAACTGGTGACCCACGCGGAAGGACTCAACAGCGAGCGGATGGTTTTGACAGCGCCCAGTGTATCCTCTGAGGAGGGCGGCGCGCTGGTTGCAGCGGCGGTGGCAGGCGCTATCTGTGGGCAGGCAGATCCCGCGCTCCCACTGGGCGGCGTGGCTCTGATGGGGATATCTGCCTTGACCGCACGATACACCGAAGAAGAACTGGATGCCCTGATTCAGGGCGGTGTGACACCAATGGAATTATCAGGTGGACGGTGTATCGTCATTCGAGGTGTGACAACCAGAACCAAAACGGGATCGGCCCCCGACAGCACATGGCGGGAGTTGGAAACGATCCTGGTGGTGGACGATGTCATCCCCAGTATTCGAGATGCCCTGCGGGCACGATTCCCACGGGCCAAAAACACAGCACAGACCAGAGGTGCTGTGCGCTCCCAGGTGATTTTGGAGTTGGAAAGAAAATTGGCCGCAGAAATCATTACCGGCTATGGAGATGTGGTTGTTCAGGGATTGGAGGACAGACCCACCGTCTGTCTGGTGACCTTTTCCTTCAACGTAGCGCAGGGTCTCAATCAGATCTGGCTGAGTGCCCAGATCACCGTGTAAAAGGAGTGTGACAATGGCAGCAATTTTAATCCCAACCAGTAGTGACATCTATCTGGAAGTGAACGGGAAAAAAGTGGCAGTGGTACAGAGCTATACTGTCCAAAGCACAAAGAGCAGCACCACCATCGAAGCCTTTGGAGAAAAAGAACCCGTGGCAACGCTCCCAGGACAAAGTAAACATGTGCTGGAACTGACCAGAATCTATGCGACCGATGAGGCCCTTGCCGATGGAATCGACTTCTATAGCCTGGAAAATTTCAGCCTGGTCATCTGTAAACCTGACCGACGGGTGATTTACAGCGGCTGCCAGTGGAGTAAAATCGGGGAGAGTGGAACCTTGGGCGCGTCGGTGATGGAAAAGGTCACAGTGGTGGCAAGCAGACGGATTGAAACCGCAGCATGAGAGTGAGAAAATTGGGAAAATGGTGGCAAATCTGTCCCCCATGGCAAAGACCAAAAGGCCAGTTGGAAAACCTTCCGCCCTGGGAACTGCTGCTGGCTCGGGAGGAGGCCCGCGCGTTGGCAGGCGATGCCGATGAGGAAACACATGCCCTCTGGGACAACGCCTGCCTAACAGCTCGCGCCTTGCGGCGACGAGGCAAACGAGTATACCCTTCAGGAGAAGCTGCGCTGAAACAGCTATCAGGACCCAAAGTAGAGCAGATGGCCCGACAGTGGACCGCGAAATATCGGCAGGAGAGACAGCCTGTGCAGATCTCCCAGCTGAAGGAACGGTTGAAAAAACTGCCCTGGCAACGCTTGCGCTGGCGGGTCCTGCGGGAATTTGGCGCTTTGCCCACGGAAAAAAGAGCCAGAAATATGACGGAGGAGGACTACCTGTGGTGCGCGGTAAACCTGCTGCTGGATGAGGAAGAAGAGCTTGACAGACTGTGCCCTGTCTGTCGAGCAGAGGCAGAGAAAGAGCGGTGCCCAGTATGTGGTCAGGAAACCGGAACAATCACCCAGGAAGAAAACCCTGCCTTTGACTGGTCGCGCTTTGAGCGGATGAAGAAGGGGGAGAAACCGTGATCGACTATTTGGAAGCGATCCTGGACGAAGAAACGGAGGAATCCCTGCCTCGCCAAAAAGGACGGCGGGGGTTTGTATTTGGCCGGAAAAAACGGGCAGAGGAAAAGATGCCTCTCGCCACAGATGCCGCTTCTGCTAGATCTGTGGCGCTAGATGGAACGACAGTTGCAGCGCAAGGAGAAATGGACCAGGAAGTAGCTGGCACAGATGATAGGATGGCTGCCCCCCATGGACTAGGAATGAAAGCACAGCAAAAATTCTCTCCTGTCCCCCTGGACTGGACAGCTGGACAAGCCAGCAACATGACGCCAAGTCAGCTATATGAAGCCTTAGGTCACGCAACCCGTTTGTCCCGCACAGCGTTACACAGCGGTACGCCGCTTCCCACTGTGCTGACTGTGGAGTCAACAACAGGAGAAAAAAATCAGGACTGGGAAGCGCTGGATCGCGCAGTACAGCGGGATGCCCGCCGGTACGACGGAGGGTTTTCCCTCTACTGAGGAACGAAGGAGGTGTCGCGGTGGAACTGAGTCCCATGCGGTATAAGAGCTTTATCTGGCCCCATAATCCCAGGACCTACTCCATCGAATATGAGCGGAAAGTGGCAGTACATAAAGTGCCTTTCGGCCGATACGCTATGCAGGACTTGGGCCTGGGACGGCGCGTCATGCGAGGGGAAGGTGAGTTCTTTGGCCCATCAGCCTATGAGGATTTTAAGAAACTGGCTACGGTCTTTTATGACGACGGACCAGGTGCATTGTTCCATCCAGTGTGGCAGAGCGCTAGCGTGTATTTCGTGGCATTATCCCTGGCCCAAGAGCCACGGAAGGACTATGTGCGCTATACCTTTACCTTTTGGGAGGACTATGATAAGTATCAGGATACGCTGACAACCAGAAAGAAACAGACCAATACAGGGGGAGGAAGTGGCCCAGCCCCTGCCTTGCCAAAGCCTCCAGCAGGAGCGGTATACCACACAGTGGTGACAGGAGAAACCTTGTGGGGAATCGCCCAGAAATATGGAACCACATTGGGAGAACTTCTGGTATGGAATCCCCAGATCAAAAATCCGAATGTGATCCAGGCAGGACTGCGGCTGAGAGTGGGGTGAGAAAATGATAGAGTGGAAACTCATTTGTTATGACGGAAGGGAATACTTCCTTCCAACACCTGTGGCCTGGCAGCTGGACTATGGCCTTGGCTCCCCTTGTGACTGCTTTTGGGTCAAATTCCTCTGGTCGGCAGGCAAAGAGGATCAACTGGCCAATGGTGTGCGTGTACAGGTAAAACAGAAAGGAAAATTGCAGTTTCTTGGCGTGATAGATGAGTGCCAGTGCCAGTGGTCCCAGGAAGGATGTATGGCAGAAATCACCGGCCGGGGCCTTCAGGCACTGCTCTTGGACAACCAGGCTGAGGCAGCAGATTATGGTCAGGCCACATTAGAGGAAATCTTGCGGCGGTATGTCACACCCTTTGGGATTGGTCTGGAACGGCGGGTTTTTCTGCCAGCGGTATGGGGATTTTCTGTGTCCTCAGGAAGCAGCTGCTGGAAGGTGCTGTACGATTTTGCACGGTACCACGGTGGCGTAACCCCCCGCTTCACCAGAGAAGGTAAACTGGCGCTGCATCCCTGGCCCACAGCAGACCCAATAGAACTGGACATGGATGCACCTGTGACACGGGTGGTTCGGCGAGATAAACGCTATGGGGTCTTGTCGCAGGTGACAGTGAAAGATGTAACCGGATGGACACGCCAGACAGAAGTGAACAGCGACTTCCAGCGCCGGGGAGGTCAGTGCAGCCGGGTGATCCTGCTGCCAAAAAACACTGGGTTTCAGGCAAGACGGTATCAGGCTAGGTTCCAGTTGGATCGTTCGGCAGCAGATCTGCTGGAAGTGGAAGTGACCGTAGCACTGCCCTTTGCTGCTTGGCCAGGGGATCTCGTGCGGCTGACCAGGGCAGGATGGAGCGGCAATGGTCTGTATCGCGTTCGGGAGAGTCGGGTGACCTTGGGGGAAAGCGGTTATGAGACAAGATTGATCCTGGGTACGCCTCAGGCAGTTCTGTGAAGGAGCGTTTTTTGTTATGTGGATGGCAAGAGGTAAAGGAGAAGAGATTCTAAAGGAACCTCCAGCAGAGCTGGGTCAGGTTACTTTGTCTGGAGTGGATATGGGAGTTGCGCTGGCAGGGGAACGGCGAAATGTGACCGTTTGCCTGCCGGGAGGCTATCATTGGACCCCTGCACGGGGAGAGACGGTGTTGGTGGTGAAGAGTGGCCCAGAGGGAACACCCTGTGTGGTGGGGGCGCCAATGGCGTCTTCCACCAATGAGGTGTGGCTGTCCGTATCTCCAGATGTGGAACTGCGCTTGAGCAGAGACGGAAAGATCCATTTGAAAGGACCCGTGGAGATCACCGGGAGCCTGAACGTGAATGGACTGGAGGTGGGGAAATGAGTGTAACCCATCTGCGAGAGGGGGATTACTGCCTCGATGGAAAAGGAGGCTTTGCTTCCAGTGATGGAGTGGAGGGGGTCCTGGAGCGGGTCCTCTTTCTCCTTTCAGTCCGGCGGGGCAGTTTTCCGCTGCTGCCCCAATTAGGCAGCAGATTACATCTTCTGATGCGTGAAAAACCCTCCAGCCGAGGAGCGATGGGAGCCAGCTACGCTGCGGAGGCATTGGCCGGCGAGAAAGAGTTGCAGGTAGAAGGGGCCGTCTGGAATGAGGCGGCTGAGCGGTTAGATGTTGCCTTGCGTTGGCGGGGAGAGAGCCTGGTGGCGTCTGTCCCTCTGTGAGAAGGGAGCGGTGAAGATGAAAAAAACGGTAGAGGAAATTTATCGGGAAATGATGGATCGGGTCGTGCTGGAGACTGGCATTGCCCCAGATGAATCTAGTGAGATGGCAGTGCGGTTATATGCGTTGGCAGCGCAGATCTATGGCCTGTATGAGGAGAATGCCTGGACCCGGCGGCAGTGTTTTCCACAAACAGCTACCGGGGAAGAACTAGAGAAACATGGCTTCTTACGAGGGGTGACTCGGATAGCAGGTCGACGGGCAGAGGGAAAACTTCGGTTCTCTCTCCGATCTGCGGCGAACGAGAATCTGCCCATACCTGTGGGAAGCGTATGTATGACAGCAGGCGGTGGAGCCTTTGAGACAACTAGGGAAGCGATCATTCTGGCAGGTGAACTGTCCGTGGATGTCCCAGCCCAAGCAGTGGAACCAGGGCTAGGCGGCAATGTCCCAGCGGGGGTTGTGCGGACCATGGCCGTAGCACCAGCAGGAGTGTCTGACTGCACCAATCCGGTCCCCTTTACTGGGGGACGGGGAAGAGAAGAGGATGAAGAACTGCGGCTGCGAATCCTGGACACATACCGGAACATTCCCAATGGAACCAACAAAGCCTACTATGCACAAGAGGCGCTGGCAATACCAGGAGTGGCGGCAGTGAAAGTGATACCAAAACCACGTGGGATGGGTACGGTAGATGTGATCATTGCCAGTGCTACTGGTCTGCCCAATCGGACGTTGGTGAATACGGTACTAGAGGATTTGGAAACCAAGCGGGAGATTGCGGTGGATTTATCTGTTAAGGGACCGGAACCTGTGGCAGTTCAGCTAATCTTGTCGGTGCAGGCTGAGCCAGGAGTGCTGCCGGCAGTGGTCATCGAACGAGTGAAGCAGGCGATGGAAACTTGGTTTGATGGGACGATGCTGGGCAGAAATCTGCTGCTGGTGGAAATCGCGCAGCGCATTCATCAGGTCCCTGGTGTGGCAAATTACCGCATTGATGGGCCAGTGAACGATGTGATCGTAAAGGAAAACCAGCTGCCTGTGTTGGGGGGCGTGTCAGTGGAGGAAATGTGATGGGGCATGGACAGAGTTTAAGAGACCTTTTGACCCCGCTGGGAGTTTACCGTTGGGAGGGAAGTTTTCAGTGGGGAGAGCTTAAAAGCGAAGGGGCAGCCATGGATCAGGTGGAACAGGAACTAACGCATATCCAGCGGGAGATGAACCTTTGGACGGCACAAGAGGAAGGATTGCAGGAGGTGCTGGATCTGTTGGGACGACAGGTGGGCCAGGAAGACCCAGAAAGCCTGCGCCAGACTGCGGCTGCGCTGCTTCGGATTCGAAACAACAATGCGACACTGGCTGCCATGAATGATACTCTGCGCGGGTGTGGAATCCCTGCACAGGTAGAAGAAACGGGTGATCCGTTGCAAGTGAAAGTCATCTTTCCGGGGATTGTGACACCGCCTGCGGATATCATTCAGATCCAAGAACTGATCGAAGCCATCTTGCCTTGCCATTTGCATGTGCAGTACTATTTTCCGGACATGCCATGACAGTGCAGAGAGGGAGGAATATGGCCGGTGGAACAGGGCAGAAAAGACCTTGCGTGAGGAGAATGCCTTGCCCTGCAAGGGCTTTAGAAGAGAAGGCAGAACGCAGAACACAATACATAGTACCCAAGTTACAGACCTGCCCCTGAATTTTGTGCAATAATTTTTAAAACGGCTATTGACGGGAGGATATTCCCAGTGCTATCATTGGGAATGAAATACAGAAAAAGCACAATATAGTGTGTGCGTGGTGTATATAAAACACAAGATGACATGGGTGGTTCGGAAGATCAAGAAGCACCCAGACACAAAAAATAGAAGGAGAGAGGCTCCATGACTACGGTGCAACAGATTCGAAAGCGGGACGGGCGAGTGGTCCCTTTTCACGAAAATAAGATTGCAGATGCGATCAACAAAGCCTTCGCAGCAACCTATAAACCTGGCTATGATGAAACGGCAGCGAAACTGGCCCACGAAGTTGCCTCTGTACTGGAAGTGGAGGGGGGGAGTTGCCCTGAGGTAGAACATATCCAGGATATCGTGGAGCGGGTACTGATGGACAATGGGTATGTCCAGACGGCCAAAGCATATATCCTCTATCGCTCCGAGCGCAGCCGAGCACGGGAAATGAATACCCGGCTCATGAAAATCTATGAGGACATTACCTTTTCTTCTGCCAAAGAGAGTGATATCAAACGGGAAAACGCCAATATCGATGGCGATACTGCCATGGGGACCATGCTGAAATACGGTAGCGAAGGGTCTAAGCAGTTTTATCAAATGTTTGTTATGAAGCCTGAACATGCCCGCGCTCACACGAGTGGGGATATCCACATCCATGATATGGATTTTGCCCCAATGGGGACGACAACTTGCACCCAGATCGACCTGATAAAGCTTTTTGATGGCGGCTTTTCTACCGGCCATGGTACCCTGCGGGAACCCAACGATATCGCTTCCTATGCCGCCTTGGCCTGCATTGCGATCCAGTCAAACCAGAATGATCAACATGGCGGACAGGCTATCGTAAACTTTGACTATGCCATGGCCATTGGGGTACGGAAGACATTTAAACGGATCTATCGCCAAAACTTGGCCAGAGCGCTGATGCTTTTGGAAAACCAGCAGGATCCAGAGAACCAGATAAAAGAAAACATTCAAAAAATTGAGAAGGCAACCGGTTTGTGTCCAAAACTGGAGGATTGCGAAGCATATTTCCAAGCAGAGATGCCTTTCCTCCTGGAGAACTTCAGCCAGGATGAGCAGGAAATGCGTAAGTGCCAAGAGTTTGCCCACTATCGGGCAGTCAAAGAGACAGACCGCGCCACGTATCAGGCGATGGAAGCCCTCATTCATAATTTGAACACCATGCATTCTCGGGCCGGTGCGCAGACCCCCTTCTCCTCCATCAATTACGGGATGGATACTACCCCAGAGGGGCGGATGGTCATGAAGAATATCCTGCTATCTACTGAGGTCGGATTGGGTAACGGAGAAACGCCCATCTTCCCCATTCAAATCTTTCGGGTAAAAGAAGGGATCAACTACAATCCGGGTGAACCAAACTACGATTTGTTCCAACTGGCAATCCGTTGTTCTGCCAAACGACTGTTTCCGAACTTCTCCTTTATTGATGCTCCCTTTAATTTGCAATACTACAAAGAGGGCCACCCAGAGACGGAGATCGCCTATATGGGTTGCCGCACCCGGGTCATCGGTAACGTAGTAGACCCAGATCGCCAGATCTGCAATGGACGAGGAAATCTCTCTTTTACGACCATTAACTTGCCCCGTTTGGGCATTAAGGCGAAGGGAGATATCAACACATTCTTTGAGAGCCTGGATTATATGCTGGATCTGTGCGTGGACCAACTGTTGGAACGGTTTGAGTTCCAGTGCCGGAAAAAGGTAAAGAACGCCCCCTTCCTCATGGGACAGGGTGTGTGGATTGACTCTGATAAACTGGAATGGGACGATGAGGTGCGGGAAGTTTTGCGCCATGGCACGCTCTCTGTTGGGTTTATTGGCCTGGCTGAGACACTTAAGGCTCTTGTCGGGGAACACCATGGAGAGAGCGAACGGGCTAGAGTCCTCGGGTTGGAGATTATTGGCCATATGCGGGCCAGGATGGATCAGGAGAGCGCCAAACACAACTTGAACTTCTCTCTGCTGGCTACCCCTGCTGAGGGGCTTTCTGGGCGGTTTGTGAAGATCGATAAGGAAAAATATGGTGTGATTGAAGGGGTTACTGACCGAGATTACTATACCAATTCCTTCCATGTGCCGGTGTATTATCCCATTTCTGCCTACGATAAGATCGCCATTGAGGCCCCCTACCATGCGTTGACAAACGCTGGACACATTAGCTATATTGAGATGGATGGAGACCCCACCAAGAATCTGGATGCCTTCGAGCGGATCATCCGCTGCATGAAGGAGAAAGGGATTGGCTATGGGTCGGTGAATCACCCGGTGGATCGGGACCCGGTATGTGGTTTCTCTGGGATTATTGGGGACCAGTGTCCAGGTTGTGGCCGGCGGGAGGAGGACGTACCTTTTGAACGCATCCGCCGCATTACTGGTTATCTGGTAGGTACTTTGGACCGTTTCAATAATGCCAAACGGGCAGAAGAACATGACCGAGTGAAGCACAATGTGTAATTACTGTGGCTTTGAATCAAAAAATGAATAAAATATTGCAAAAAGAGACTTGAAATTTTCAAGTCTCTTTTTTATTTGCAGAAAAGCTTGCATGTATAAGGGAAGAAAATCAGGATTTTTTTAGATATCCATCAAAAATATCGCGGGAAATCCCACAAATAAATCTGCCCGAGGAAGGAAATGCACTTGCAAAATGGATGTCAGGACGTTATAATTTGTTCGATAGTATTTTTAGTTTGAGATGGGGAAAATGAAAGATAAGATAAAAAAACTGTAAAAATGATAAATGAAGTCCCCACAAAATTAAAGGAGTGAAGACAATGACCGAGTTTAAGTCGGGCGTCGATCTAAGCCTGATGGAAGGCGTCCTGCGGCAGTACCAGGACGATACCACCAGCCTGATTATGATCTTGCAGCAAGCCCAGTCGATCTATGGCTATCTTCCCCAAGAAGTGATTTACCATGTAGCAGAGCGGACAGGGAACAGCCCTGCCAAGGTGATGGGTGTAGCAACCTTTTACAGCTACTTCCGTCTTAAGCCTATGGGTACCTACCAGATCATGCTATGTGACGGAACCGCGTGCCACGTCAACGGTTCTGAGCGCATTCGCACCGCGATTACGAAGGAGTTGGGGATCGGAGACGGCGAGACCACAGAAGATGGAATGTTTACCCTCAACGAGGTGGCTTGTCTGGGGTGCTGCTCACTGGCCCCTGTAATGATGATTAACGGCGACACTTATGGAAACCTTACCCCAGAAAAAACAATTACCATTCTTCGTCAGCTGCGCCAGCGAGAATCCGGGCAAGGAATCCGCATTTTGGTGGGTCAGGGTAGTTGCGGCATCTCTGCTGGTGCCTCCCGTGTAGCAAAGGTCCTATCTGGACACAAGACGGCTACGGACAGATTTACCGTGGAAACCACCGGCTGTATTGGGATGTGCTATTTGGAGCCAATTGTGGACATTTATGAGGGAGACCAACTCCTCCATCGTCTGGTTCGTGTCACCGAGACCGATGCCTTGGGCATCGTGGAAGCCGTGCGGAAAAACGATTTCTCCAAGTTGGAGGCGATGTTTATTAGCAATGAGGACAGCCGTTTCCTGAAAAAACAGAAACGGGTTGCCTTGCGAAACTGTGGTATGGTGAACCCCACGAGCATTGATGACTACATCAATCACGACGGATACAAGGCCCTAGACAAAGCCTTACAGATGGAACCAGAGGAAGTGATTGAAGAAATCAAGATCTCTGGTCTGGCTGGTCGCGGCGGTGCGGGCTTCCCCACCTGGTTCAAGTGGGATGCAGCCCGGAAAGCAGCAGGGGAACATAAACACCTGATCTGTAACGCAGACGAAGGGGACCCCGGTGCGTTTATGGACCGCGCCCTCATCGAGTCTGATCCGCACACCCTTATTGAGGGGATGCTCATTGGTGCGTACGCCATTGGTGCCAGAGATATGTTTGTTTATATCCGGGCAGAGTATCCCCTGGCAGTGGAGCGTCTGAGTCAAGCCATTGAACAGGCGACCAGCCGTGGACTCCTCGGTGAAAATATTCTGGGTAGTGGGTTTTCCTGTAATTTACACATCAAAATCGGTGCAGGCGCGTTTGTCTGCGGTGAGGAGACAGCGCTCATCGAATCCATGGAAGGAAAGCGAGGGATGCCTCGTCTGAAACCTCCCTTCCCCGCACAGAGCGGCTATTTGAATGAGCCATCCAATATTAATAACGTAGAAACTTTTGCCAACGTGGCCTGGATCATTCATAATGGCGGCGAGGCTTTCTCTGCGATGGGAACGGAGAATTCCAAGGGGACCAAGGTCTTTGCCCTGACTGGTAAGGTGCAGCGTGGCGGCCTGGTGGAAGTGCCTATGGGAAAATCTCTGAAGGATGTTATCTTTGATATTGCTGGTGGGATCAAGAATGATCGTGCCTACAAGGCGGTGCAGATGGGTGGACCTTCTGGCGGTTGTATCCCAGCGGCTTTGGTGGAGACCCCCATCGACTATAAAGCCCTTTCGGCAACGGGAGCCATTATGGGCTCTGGCGGTATGGTGGTCATGGATGACAGCACCTGTATGGTGAATATCGCCCGCTTTTTCCTGGATTTCACTGCCCGAGAATCCTGTGGCAAATGTGTCCCATGTCGAATCGGCACCACACGTATGATGGAAATTCTCAACCGGATCTGTGAAGGGCAAGGTCAAGAAGGGGACATTGAGATGCTGGAAGAACTGTGCCTGAGTATCAAGGACGGTTCCTTGTGTGGTCTAGGCCAGACAGCGCCCAACCCTGTGTTGACAACCATCCGCTATTTCCGGGATGAATATGAAGCCCACATCCGGGATAAGAAATGCCCGGCGTGTGAATGTTCTGCCTTGCTGACCATCTCGATTGATCCAGCGAAATGCGTTGGATGCACCGTTTGTGCTCGGAAGTGTCCTGTCGAATGTATCAGTGGGGCGCGGAAAGAGACCCATGTTATTAATCAGTCCGCTTGTATCAAATGTAAACAATGCGTTACTTCCTGTAAGTTTGGCGCCATTGTTGTAGAGTAAGGAAGGAGGGGTATGTTATGAAATCGAGAATTAAGATTACGATCAACGGTAAGACCTGTGTTGGTAAGGCCGGTCAGACCCTCCTGGAGATCGCGGAAAGCAATGGGATCGCGATTCCAAACCTCTGCCATAACGGAGAGCTAAACCATTACGGTGGCTGCAGCCTCTGCGTAGTGGAAGCAGAGGGCAACCCTAAGCTCCTGCGGGCCTGTGCTACTGAGGCCCAGGATGGACAAGTGATTTATACGGAGTCTGAACGGGTAGTTCGCACCCGCAAGACCAGCATTGAGCTGCTCATGAGTGACCACGATGGAGATTGTAGAGGCCCATGTGTACTCAAGTGTCCTGCCAGTGTTAACGCGCAGGGGTATATTCAGGCCATTGCCCGAGGCGATGATAAAGAGGCTGTACGAATCCTGAAGGAGCGTCTGCCGATTCCCGCTTCCATTGGCCGGGTCTGTCCTCATCCTTGTGAGGGTGGCTGCCGTCGGCAAATGGTGGAGGAGCCAATCTCCATCTCTTATCTGAAATATTTTGCAGCTGACCGAGTCATTCAAGCAGGAGGTTATTTGCCTGCCAAGGCAGCTGCTACCGGTAAGCGTGTGGGTATTATCGGCGGCGGACCTGGTGGACTTACCGCAGCGTATTATCTGTCGCTTAAAGGACACCGTGTGACCATTGTGGACGCAATGCCCCAGATGGGGGGGATGCTCCGCTACGGCATTCCTGAGTACCGCTTGCCCAAACGGGTGCTGGACGAGGAGATTGCGGAGATCGCTTCTTTGGGCGTAGAAATGAAAAACAACTATCGCATCGGGACAGATGCGACTTTTGAGGAGTTTAAGAACCACTACGATGCGGTGGTCTTAGCGATTGGTGCCTGGGAAAGTATGCCTATCGGCTGCCCCGGAGAGGACTTGGAGGGCGTCATGGGCGGCATCGATTTCTTACAGCGGGTAGCATTGGGCGAAAAGCCTGTCATCGGGGATAAGGTGGCTGTGGTAGGCGGCGGCAACACCGCCATGGATGCCTGTCGCACAGCTGTTCGTTTGGGCGCGAAGGAAGTCTATGTGGTTTACCGCCGTACCGAGGCAGAGATGCCTGCGGAACAGTTGGAGATCGACGAGGCCCGAGAAGAGGGCGTGATCTATAAATTCCTTACAAATCCTGCTGAGATTGTCGGAGAGAATGGGAAAGTCAAAGAAATGAGGCTCCAAGTCATGGAACTGGGAGAACCCGATGAGAGTGGCCGCCGTCGGCCTGTTCCTGTGGAGGGTAAGTTTGAGGTGCTTCCGCTTACATGTGTCATCAGTGCCATCGGACAGAAGGCCAATGTGGCGGGGTTTGAGGGGATTGAGCTTAACCGGAAGGGGATTATCTCTGCTGATGAGACGAGCTATCGCACCTCTATGCCTGGTGTTTTTGCTGTGGGTGATGCGACGAACCAGGGAGCATCCATTGCGATTGAGGCCATTGGCGAGGCGCGCCGCTGTGCTAAGGTGGTAGACTTATACCTCAACGGTATTCAGGTACCATATCAGAAAACATACCTGTCTGTCAAGAATGTTTCGCCTGATTATTATGCAGACTATATTAAGCTTCCCCGTGCTAAAATGCCGACTCGGGATCCTGAGGAACGGAAACACGACTTTGAGGAGATCAATCTGGGCTTCTCTGAGGCCCAGGCCCGGGCTGAGGCCGCACGCTGTCTGGACTGTGGCTGCCATGACTTTGATGAGTGTAGGCTCATTCGTTGTGCAAATCTCTATGAACTACAGCCTGAACGCATTGAGCGTCTGCGGGGCAACGGGAGTGGCAAACTTCATCCTAGCTATAAAGAGAAGCGTTTGGTAGTCATTGAACGGGACCAAGGCAAATGTATCTTGTGTAACCAGTGCGTGCGTCTATGCAGTGAAGTGGTTGGAAAGGGAATTTTAGGTCTGGTGAACCGAGGCTTTGAAACTTCCATTTCTCCAGAGTTCCAGCACAGTGATGTGGTTCGAGAATGTGTAGATTGTCTCAAGTGCGCTGAGGCCTGTCCTACTGGTGCTTTGCGTATTTTGGAAAATGAAATAGACGGTTAATTCTGTCCGTCTTACAAAGACAAATTCCCCGGTGTCTGCTAGCAGACACCGGGGAATTTGTCTGGCTTATATCGGAGAAAACAGGCCTTTTTCTGTGGGAATGCTGTGGGAAAACGGTGGGAAAAGAGAGGAAAAAGTGTTTAAAATCAAGGGGCATCGCCAGAAGAAGGTTCTGAGCCTGGTGCTCTGTGTTGCTGTGATGCTGTCAGTCATGGTCATGGGCGCCGGGGCAGCGTTCTCAGATCAGGACAAGATCGAGAACACTGAGGCGGTGGATGCGTGCTCTGCACTGAACATCCTCGTCGGGTACGAGGATGGATCGTTCCATCCTGAGCGCAACATCAAGCGGTCCGAGGTCACAAAGATGATCTGCGTGGCCCTGAACGGTGGCAAGGAGCCCAATGTGAGCACCAATGCTAAGCCCACCTTCAAAGATGTGCGCGGGACCATTCACGCTTGGGCCGAGGGCTACATTGAGTCCTGTGTGGCACAGGGCATCGTGGACGGTGTCGGCGGTGGCCGTTTTGCTCCCGCAGGCAACGTGACCGGCGCTCAGCTGGCTAAGATGCTGCTGGTGTCCCTGGGCTACAATGCTACCAATGAGAAGTTCACCGGCAACGCTTGGGAGACCAACGTCAACGTCCGTGCTGCTCAGAAGCACTTGTATGACGGCCTGGAGAAGATGGACACTTCTGCTGCTGTGACCCGTGACCAGGCTGCCCAGATGGTCTGGAACGCCATGCAGGCTTACGAGGTCGAGTACAAGGACGGTGTGGTGCAGGACAAGGTCGTGGGCCAGACCGACGACAAGATCACCCTGCTGCGCGACCGCTACAACGCGCTGATCAGCGTAGGTACCCTGACCGGCGTTGACAAGACAGATCTCTCCATCACCATGAGTCCTGCCGCCGATCAGCTGGCCAGCGACAAGCCCTACGTGAGCAGCTTCTCCAAGCTGGACGAGGACTACTCTGCTTTGATGGGTCAGAAGGTCAAGGTCGTTTACAACAGAAACCACAGCGACCAGGTTCTGGGTGTCTTTGCTATCAACGACAACAAGATCTACACTACCGTTGCCAACGAGACCTCCAAGGACGACAACAAGGTGAAGTTCGACGGCAAGTCTTACTCTGTCGAGACCAACAGCAAGGGTGAGATCACCACTTATGTTGACGGCGTGCTGGCCAACGGCACCACCCTCGATGAGTTGGACGCCAACACCTTTAACCCCAACGTCTATACCTTTGTTGACTCTAACGGCAACGGCAAGCTGGATGCCCTGATCGTCAAGACCTATAATGTGGCTAAGGTCACTTATGTTGGTTCTGACAAGATCATCGCTGCTGGCAAGACCTATAAGAACGCTGACGAGAACATTGCCGAGGGCCTGAAAAAGGACGACTGGGTAGTCATCACCAGAAACCTGTTCCAGGACAAGTTTGACGTCGTCAAGGCAGAAGTGCAGAAGGATACCCTGGCTGCTCTGCGCAACAACAAGGAAAGCGAGTCCTTCTTCGACAATGGCACTGTCAAAGGTAAGATTAAGTATGACCAGTATCAGATCGGTGAGACCTGGTACAATAGTGCAGCAGCTGTCCAGGGCGACCGCTCCAAGGCTGACCTGAACACCGTGAAGGCTGGCGACAACGTAGAGTATGTTGCCGTCAACGGCATCACCTTCTACATGAAGAAGTCCACCGGGACCAACACTGGCCGCGTGGACAACGTTGCCCTCATCATGGCTGCCGACACCACTGGTGTTGAGGACCGTGTGAAAATTGCTCTCTTCGACGGCACTGAAAAGACCGTTACCGTTGACAAGGACAGCACCGTGAAGTTCGCTGACCTGAAGGGCAACCTTGGTACTGTGTACGAGTACACTGTGTCCGGTGATAAGTACAGCTTTGAAAAGCTGCAGAACGGTGTTGCAGATACGAAGTACGAAGAGTATTACGGCGACCTGACCTTCCGTGGTGATAAGACTCTGAACAAGTCTGATTTGGCTGGCGATAAGTTTGATGGTCTCAAGATTGATGACAACGCACAAGTTCTGTTGTACAATCCAGGCAGCAAAAAGGTTGCTGACCTGACTGGCAAGCAGTTCAACGCTCTGGATCTGGATAATATTAATGGTAAGGGCAAGGGTGGCACTGTTGTGGATGGCAGCATTGTCTACGGCTTCTCCGGCGACATGAACGGTCTGGACCGCATTGGCGCTCTGGCTGTACAAGTCAATGCTGAGTTGGATAAGGTGAGCAACCAGAGCTGGAACCACTACGGCTTCATCACCGAGGACGCAAAGTGGATCACCAGAAACAAGACTCTCACCTTCAAGATGTGGAACGGCACCGAGGAGATCACCGTTCAGGAGGATCACAACACCCTGAGCGACCGTACCGCACGCACTGTGATTGGCTACAACACCCTGAATGCTAAGGACAACGTCAACTGGATTGATGACGTGGATGCTATGGTCAAGGATAAGGACGCAGCGCTGAGCGCAATCACCAAGGTTTCCACTGACAAGAAGACCATCTCCGTCATTGGTGTCGGCGATCTGGATATCAGCAACGCTACCATCTTGTATGTCAATTCCGACGATAAGACCGGCCAGAAGGACGGCAGCATCAACGAAGCTGACAAGACTGCCGATGGCAAGAAGTACCTGGCTAACGTTCTGTACGCTGGTCTGAGCGGTGATGAGCCCGACCTGGTCGTTATCGAGCAGGGCCGTTGGTTCAAGAGCGACGCACACAAGGACGATTTGGTCAGCGCTAATAATGATAATCTGATTTACGGTGGCAATGAAGATGGGACGACCTCCAATACGGGTGACAAGGTCAATGGAATCGACAATGTGACCGTTTCCGGCAGTCGCGTGACCCCCACTGGTGACCTGGTATTCAACATCACTGTGACGAAGCCTGAGTGGGCCACAGATGATGCTAAATATACTGTCACCTACAAGGTACTTGATAAAAACGGCAAGGAAATTGGTGCCTTCACTATGAATGACCTCGACGCAAAGGCACAGAAGAGTACCAATTCGGATGTTGACTTCGGTGCATACGACGGCGTAACCGTTAAGCCGGAATCCCTGACGGCCTCCAAGGTCCTGGTTCGTTACTTCAACGGCGAGACCAAGCTGACCGTTGGCGATGATCAAGCCCTGGCCGCTGCGACTACTACTACTCTCGACACTACCGGTGCTCAGCTGGCGGTAACCACTGGCACTTGGCTGGCTGGCCAGGTTTCCGCCAAGGCTGATTTCACCATCACTGGCGCAACTGGGGGGACCCTGGAGGGCAAAGAAATTACCCTGACCAATGGCAATGGCGTTGCTCAAGCTGCCAATATTGGTGGTGCAGACACCAAGGCACTTGGCACTGGCTTTGTCGATGTTAAGTTCACTAATATTAAGAACTCTGGCACAAAATATAGCTTTACTGTCAGTGCTGACGCAAATGCCAAGACTCTGAAAGACTATAATATTTTGACAAAAGACAAGGATTCCACCTTGACTTTTGCCTGGGATAAGGTTAATGCAACTGCGAATGACATCGTCAAACTGACCGCAACAATCAATCAGATTGATGCTGGCTCTAAGTATAAGGTGACAGTTGCTCTCCCCGGTGAAAGCAAGACTATTATAGTGGATACTCAGGCAACGGCTACGACTGTCGCTACTTTCCAGCCGACGCAGAGCATCGATCTGAAGAAAGCTATGGTAACTGTTACTGAGATTCCGTCTGTTCAGATTGCTAAGGCAGAGGTTATTGCACAGGATGCCTCTGCAAAGACGGCTACAATCAAGCTTACTTTCAACCAGAAGCTGGATACGAAGACCGCTCTGGTTGCTGGCAGTTTTGCATTTGGTGGAGGCTCTGCTCCTGTGTTTGATGCTGCACTTTATGAGGATGATGGTATGGCAATCATCTTGACAACCAAAACCAATGCACTGGCAGCGGATGTTACTCTGACAGTTTCTGGTCTCAAGGCCGCAAAATATGGTCAAGAGATTAGCAATAAAGCTGCAGATAAGGTTACACTCAAGGATGATGGTACTGGCAAGTTTGTTGTAGATAAGATTATTGCCTCCACCTAATTGAGAATCTCTAACAACAATACGAAGAGACAGGAAAACCGTCTCTAAATACGTAGCGCGAGGCCAACCCGTAAAGGGTTGGCCTCGCGCCTATACAGACGAAAAAGTCCAGCTTATAGTGTTAAGCTGTTTACAATCCCTTGTATTTCCTCACTCCAGACAGACATATAGGTGTCTCCTGTAAAGTAGAGATACGCCGCATACATCGGATAGCGCTCATTGCCCACATTTGAACCAAAGTTTACGATTACCTCACTACGCCAACTTGTCTCATCTCGGTAGATAATAGCACTGGCAGGATAACCTGATACCGTGAGTTCTAAACGCTGATAATCTTCTGTTCCTTCCTTGGTTCTCTTCTCGTCAAACCCAGCTAACCACTCGTTCACGCGTTCCGAAGTGTCCAGTTTGGTGATCCAACCCTGCGTCCCATCCTCACTGTACAGATCAGACAGCCCAGCTGGGTCCTGGCGGAAGAGTGCCGTAGGATAGCGCACCGCATACAAATTGCCATAGCAAGTAAAGGTCGCAAATGCGGTCCCGTCAGCCTGCTCCTGGGCTAGTACGCCTTCCTGGGAAAAGGTGTATTCCATCCCCATCATCTCCAGTGTGAGCGTGCTGCCCTGGAGCTTCCCTGTGCCGATGGTTTTCCCAGCCACAGTCATCGTGAGCTGATCCCCTGATAGCTTCCACTCAGCTTCGCTTTCCTCTTCTGTCAGGAAAGTTGACGCTGTGCCGTCATCTTTTAGTGTCAGCCACTTGCCAGCAGGGTTCATCGTCAGGTTATCCATAGTGATGCTGGTACAGAGATATTTCCCCAAGTAGTTCGCAGCGGCATCACTTTCTGTGTGGGGCTGCCCGTGCGATGTCCCACAGGCGGTCAAGCTGAGAGACCATACGAGTGTCAAACAAAGTAGTGGAAATTTTTTCATGATATCGCCTTTTCATAAATTGGAATATTACTGTTTTTATTGTACCTATAACCATCTGGAATGTCCAT